>CALWXA010000064.1 GCA_944385395.1 uncultured Oscillospiraceae bacterium
GCTGACGAATAACGACTGTGAGATCCGGGCATTCCGCAAGCTGGAGCTGAAAAAGCGCGGCCCTGTGTACCGCTTTTTGAACCGGATGCTGAAAAACCCCTATGTACTTATTGCACCGGCAGAGATCATCGCATTGGGAACCACTGTGCTGGCCATGTGCTTTTGTATCTACATGAGCCTGATGCGCTGGGATCTGATCTCCGGTGAGATGGAGTTCGTGGGTCTGTACAATTACAGATACATTTTCACAGATGAGCTTTTCCTGACATCTTTGAAAAACACCATCATTTTCGTGCTGATGACGGTATTGGTGGGCCTGTGTCTGCATGTTTTGATCGGCATGCTGCTCAATAAGAACCGCTTGGGCCACAATCTGGTACAGACGGTGATCTTCACACCTTATATCATTTCCACTGTGGCTATCGCAGTGATCTTCAAGTACATGATGCAGCCCACCGGAGGTATTTTCAACCAGATCCTGTCCTGGCTGCATCTGCCAACCTCCAACTGGTACCTTGGAGAGGAGTCTGCCCTGGTGTCCCTGGCGGTAATCACCATCTGGCAGGGACTGGGCTACGGCGTGCTGATCGTGATCTCCGGCCTGCGCTCCATTCCCGGCTATGTGTATGAAGCGGCCTGCCTGGACAAGGCCCGGAAGGGCACCGTGTTCCGCCGGATTACCCTGCCGCTGCTGAGCCCCACCATTTTCTATCTGCTGGTGACCTCCTCGGTGGGGACGTTCACCACCTTCGACATCATCTCCATGATGACCGACGGCGGTCCTGGAACATCCACCTACATGTTGGCCTACTACATTTACATGCAGGGCATCCGCTTCATGCATTACGGCCGCGCCATGGCCGCCTCCGTGGTGCTGCTGATCATTACGGCAACCCTGTCGGCTATCAGTTTTGCGGTAGCCGGCAAGAAAGTGCATTACCAGTGAGAAGGGAGGAGCAGCGATGACTACTGGGCATAAAAAGATGCGGCGGAAAGAGCCGCTGGTAGGGAAGATCATCGAGTGCATCGTGCTGGTGGTACTGTTTGCGATGTTTATCCTGCCCTTTTACTACATGATCATATCGTCTTTCAAGACTACCATCGAGGCATCGGCCAATCCGCCGGTATGGTGGCCGGAGACATTTGTGTGGAGCAATTTTGCCGACGCCTGGAAGGAAGCCAATTTCCCCAAATATGGCTTGAATTCCCTGATTATATCGGGAACGGTGGTAGTTACCTGCCTGGCCTGTTCCGTTCCCTGCGCCTTCGCTTTCGGCAGAATGAATTTCCGGTTCAAAAAACCACTCTTTGCCATTATCCTCAGCGATATGATGATCCCGGTGCAGTGTGTTTTCCTGCCGCTGTTCATCATCTTTTCCAGGATCGGGTGGATCAACACGTATCATTCCATGATCCTGCTGTTTACCTATTCCGGTTCTACCATCTTTTTCATCCGCAATGCCTTCATGCAGGTGAACAATGAGGTGCTGGAGGCGGCGCGCCTGGATGGTGCCAGCGAGCTGTCTGTGATGTTCAAGGTGACTTTTCCCATGGTCAAACCGGTGGTGATCACCATGGCGCTCATGGCCTTCCTGCGCCGCTGGAACGACTATTTCTGGAATGTTTCCCTTACCACCAACGACGATGTGCGCACCCTGCCTTATGCCATCAATGCGCTGAACGCAGCTACCGACGGCCTGCTGCCGCGCTGGGAGGTAACCATGGCCGGCGCTACCATGCTCATGGCCCCCATGCTGATCGCCTACATCTTTGCCAACAGGCACATCAAGAATGCGTTCGTCTATTCGGGCATCAAGTAAAGCGGAGGCGGATATGGAGCAACGTCTGCCTTTCCGGGAAAGGCTTATCCTGGACTATACCGAGGAGATCCCGGGTTACGACATCAAAAAAAGCAGAATATCCGCAGCCTTCGGATATCTGTGCTTTTTCATCCCCCTGACCCTCCACGGCGACCGACAGTTTGCCCGGTTTCACAGCAATCAGTCGCTGATCAACTTGCTGTTGTCTACGGTGGGGGCTGTGGTGCTGGGTATGATCCCGGTGGCGGGACCGTATCTGCTTCTGGCACAGGAGGCCATGTGCTTGATTCTGGCAGTCCGGGGCGTGGTGTTGAGTCTCCGGGGTAAGGCCCGGGGCATCCCTCTGCTGGGCCGCATTGAGATCATCGCCTACCGCAGGCAGCGGTAAAAGAACAAGACAATATGTACGGGACGGTACCGTAAATGCCGGACCGTCTCAGGCAAGAGGAGGAGTATCAAGTGAATCATAAGGTGCTGCTGGTTTCTATTGACGGACTGCGTCCAGATGCGGTGATGCAGTGCAAGCATCCGTTTCTGCATGAGTTTATGACCAGGTCATGTACCTACAGTTTTCATGGACGGTCGGTGATTCCCCCCATCACGCTGCCGTGCCATATGTCGATGTTCCACAGCGTGGTACCGGATCGTCATGGGGTGCTGGACAATCTCTATCTGCGTCCGGCCCACCATATCGACGGTCTGTGTGAGGTATTGGAACGCGGCAAGAAAAAATGCGCATTCTGCTACACCTGGGCTGAGCTGCGGGATCTGTGCAGACCTGGTAGCCTGGCTTTGGAAGATTTCCGCAATTATTTCAAATATGAGGATCAGGCTGACCGCCAGATGTGTGCACGTACCGTGGAGCTGCTGCAGACGGAAAAACCGGATTTTATTTTCTACTATACCGGCCATACAGACGAGGTGGCCCATAAATATGGTTGGATGACTCCGGAGTATATGGATGCCGTAGCATTGGCTTCGGAACATATGGAGCAGATTGTCCAGGCGTTGCCGCCGGAGTATACCATGATCATCACCGCCGACCACGGCGGCCATGGCCGTAACCACGGCCAGGATGTTCCGGAAGACATGACGATTCCCATTTCTCTGTATGGCGCGCCCTGGGAGAAGGGGAAGGAACTTCCCTGCATCCGCCTCATCGACCTGGCGCCTACCATTGTTGATCTGCTGGGCTGTGAGATCCCCGGGAATTGGGATGGAACCAGCCTTTGCCGGTAAGGAAAGACTGAAAAAAGTGCGAAGCGCAGCGCTTCGCACTTTTTTTGTCTATCAAGGGTTGTTTTTATTTCCGTTCCCGATAGAACATGTTCCAGTCCACCTGGTAGGCCTGCAGCGCCTGAGGATTGTGGCAGACCATGCCTACCTCCAGTTCCGGGTGGTCATAGAGAAAGTCGGTGATGGCTTTCAGGGCCACATGGGCCGCCTGGGGCAGGGGATAGCGGTAGACGCCGGTGGAAATGGAGGGGAAATGGATGCTGTGGCAGCCATAGGCCACCGCCAGCTCCAGGGAAGAGCGGTAGCAGGAAGAGAGCAATTCCGCCTCCCGATGTGCTCCGCCCTGCCAGATGGGGCCGGGGGTATGGATCACATACCGGCAGGGCAGGCGGTAGGCCTTGGTGATCCGGGCCTGGCCGGTGGGACAGCCTCCCAGGGTCCGGCACTCCGCCAGCAGCTCCGGTCCGGCGGCCCGATGGATGGCGCCATCCACCCCGGCGCCGCCCAGCAGCGTGGTATTGGCGGCGTTGACGATGGCGTCCACATGGGATTGGGTGATATCACCCAGGAAAATGGATACGTGCATATGCGGCTCCTTTACCGGCTCACCAGGGTGCCGGTTTTCCCTGCCAGGCCGTCGGCGGCCCGATCCAGGGCGGTGATGAGGGCCTTGCGTCCGGTGCCGGAAGCGGCAAACCGGGCCGCTGCTTGTACCTTGGGCAGCATGGAACCGGCGGCAAATTCTCCGGCATAGGCTTCCGCTTCCTCCGGTGTCAGGTGATCCAGCCACTGCTGCTGGGGGGTGCGGTAGTGCAGAGCTACCTTTTCCACAGCGGTGAGGATCAGCAGCATATCCGCTTCCAGCTTTTCCGCCAGCAGGGCCGAGGCAAAATCCTTGTCGATGACGGCCCCTACCGGCCGCAGGGTATTTCCTTCCGCCACCACCGGGACACCGCCGCCGCCGCAGGCGATGACCACGGCGCCGCCCTGGAGCAGCAGACGGATGGCGTCCAGCTCCACGATATCCACCGGAAGAGGGGAGGGGACATACCGCCGCCAGCTCCGGCCGGCGTCTTCGCGGAACACATAGCCGGTGACGGCGGACAGTTCCTCAGCTTCCTGCCGGGTGAGGAATTTGCCGATGGGCTTGGAGGGCTTGGAAAAGGCAGGATCGGCTCCGTCCACCACCGTCTGGGTCAGAACGGTGCATACCGGCCGGCCAAAACCACGCTGACGCAGTTCCCGGTCCAAAGCGGCCTGGAGATCCAGCCCGATGTAGGCCTGGCTCATGGCGCCGCATACCGGCAGGGGGGTATCCTCCTGCTCCGGATCCTCACGCTGCAGGGCAGACATGGCGTTGTGGATGATGCCCACCTGCGGTCCGTTGCCGTGGGTGATGATGACCTGATGGCCCTGGGCAATGAGCTCCGCCATCACCGCAGCGGTGGAAGCCACGGCGGTGCGCTGTTGGGATAAGGTGGTGCCCAGGGCATTGCCACCCAGGGCGATGACCATACGCATGGCGACTGCCTCCTCTTAAAACTGCTTGCGCAGCCGGGAATCGCCGTCCAGCGCCAGCAGGGCCTGAACAGGATCCTGGACCTGGGCCAGGAAGATCATGGCGGCGATGATATAGGGCTTATAGCTGGCCTGCTGATAAAGGGGCACCATATACCGCTGGAACACGGACTCATCCACCTCGCCGGCGGTGCAGCTCAAGCCGGTGATATCCGCCGGCAGGCAGTGGAGGTACAGGGCCTTACCCTCACGGGTGCGGGTCATCATTTCCTCCGAGCAGGTCCAGTCCTTATGCTGGGCGTTCTGGGCCAGCAGCTGCTGCTCCAGAGCATCGATGCCCGCCTGGTCGCCGGCGGTATAGAGCCGGGTGCGCTCCTCCATGGCGGCAAAGGGTGCCCAGCTCTTGGGATAGACGATATCGGCGCCTTCAAAGGCTTCGGCCATGGTGGAGACTTTGCGGAACCTGCCGCCGCTGGCGGCAGCGTTGGCGGCGGCCACCTGTTCCACCTCCGGCATCACATCGTAGCCCTGGGGATGGGCCAGCACCACGTCCATGCCGAACCGGGTGAAAAGGCCGATGACACCCTGGGGCACCGACAAAGGCTTGCCGTAGGAGGGGGAATAGGCCCAGGTCATGGCTACCTTCTTGCCTTTCAGATGCTCCACACCGCCGAAATGGTGGATGAGGTGGAGCATATCGGCCATGCACTGGGTGGGATGGTCCACATCGCACTGCAGGTTCACCAGGGTGGGGCGCTGCTCCAGAATACCGGCGCTGTAGCCCTCATCCACGGCGTCCATGAAGGTCTTCATATATTCATGGCCGTGGCCGATGAACATATCGTCCCGGATGCCGATGACGTCGGCCATGAAGGAGACCATGTTGGCGGTTTCCCGGACGGTTTCGCCGTGGGCGATCTGGGACTTCTTTTCATCCAGATCCTGCACCTCCAACCCCAGCAGATTGCAGGCGGAGGCGAAGGAGAACCGGGTACGGGTGGAGTTGTCCCGGAAGATGGAGATGCCCAGGCCGGAGTCGAAGATCCGGGTGGACTGGTTCCGCTGCCGCAGGTCCCGCAGGGCGTCGGCCACGGTAAAGACGGCGTCCAGCTCGTCTCCGGTTTTGTCCCAGGTCCAGAAGAAATCACGGCGATAGAGGTTTTCGGCTTTCAGGCCGGCCAGATGACGGGCCAGCTGCTGTGTTTTGGTCATGATAAGGCTCCTCTCTTTCATTCTTCCCCGGCGTACAGTCCGGGCACGGCGGCATACAAAGCGGCGCAGGTCACCAGATCCTGCTTCCAGGTGATCTCATTGGGGGCGTGGGCCTGGGACTCGGCGCCGGGGCCGAAGCCCACGCAGGGGATGCCGTAACGGCCCTGGATGGCCACGCCGTTGGTGGAGAAGGTCCACTTGTCCGTCAGGGGACGGCCCTGCCGCTGGGAAGCGGCGGATGCATCGGGGATCCGGCGCTCCGTGTCCCACAGGGCGTGGTGGGCCCGGATCATGGCCTGGACGTGGGGCGCCGTTTCGGCGTTGATCCAGGTGGGGAAGTAGCACTCCGTTTCAAACACGGTGCCCTTCCAGGAGGGACGGTCATAGGTGTACATGGAGACCGTCACATCCTCCCCGTACTGCCGTACCGCCGGCAGATCCCGGATCTCCTGCAGGCAGGACTCCCAGGTTTCTCCGGCAGTCATCCGCCGGTCAATGGAGATCTGGCAGGAATCCGCAACGGCGCACCGGGAGGGAGATGTAAAGTAGATCTGGCTAACAGTGCAGCTGCCCCGTCCCAGGAACCGTGCATCCGCAAAATGCTCCGGATTATACTGGGGCTCCAGCATCTTCACCAGGCCCTTGATGGGGGTATCGGGCCCGGCGTCATTTTCGTTCAGTGCCCGGACGTCCCGGATGATGTCCGCCATTTTATAGATGGCGTTGTCGCCCCGTTCCGGGGCGCTGCCGTGGCAGCTGACGCCGTGGACGTCCACCCGGATCTCCATACGGCCCCGGTGACCCCGGTAGATGCCGCCGTCGGTGGGTTCGGTGGAGATGACGAATTCCGGCCGGATGTGCTCCTGAGAGCAGATGTACTGCCAGCACATGGCGTCGCAGTCCTCCTCCTGGACACTGCCCACCACCAGAATCCGGAAGCCCTCCGGGATCAGGCCCAGATCCATCATGATCCGGCCGCCGTAAGCGGCGGCGGCCATGCCGCCCTCCTGATCCGATGCGCCCCGGCCATAGATGATCTGGTCGGTTTCATAGCCCTGGTAAGGATCGGCGGTCCAGTTGTCCTGGACGCCCACCCCTACGGTGTCGATGTGGGAATCAATGGCGATGATCCGCTCTCCCTGGCCCAGAGAGCCCATGACGTTACCCAGCCCGTCGATGGTGACGTCCTCATAACCCAGGGATTCCAGTTCCCGGGCAATGCGGCGCACCACCCCTTCTTCCTGACAGGATTCCGAGGGAATGGCGATCATATCCCGCAAAAAACGGCTCATGGCCTGCTCATAGCCCTGAGCGGCCTCTTTGATGGCTGCAAAATCCATATCCGACCCTCCTCTTTCCACACAATCCGGCCGCTTGCAGTGGCCCCTTTATCCCCATGATAGCATAAAGAATCCGTATGTCAAAGAGTATTTCTCCGTACAAAGAAAGATGGGGAAAAATCATTGATTTATGGCGTAAACATGGTATGATAAAACCAGAAAAACAGCCCGGTGAGCGGATCACGGGTGTGAAAAACGACAGGAGGAATGGCGTATGATCGACCTGACCATCCACAAGGAAGGACTGGAACACAACATCCAGGCGGCCCGGGAAAAGGGGATCGTGATCCCCACCATCCGCCAGATGCAGCATCCGGAGGAGATCCCGGAGAAGATCCTGCAGCGGCTGGGTTATACGGGACTGTGGGATGTGGACCCGGTGAACCTGTTCCGCATCTCCTGGCACAATGAGCCCAAGGAGCAGGGGGGATTGTTCCAGCCGGTACCCAATTACGTGGAGATCCCCAGCAGCCTTTCCGGCGTTCCCTGCCGGATCGTGGCCATGGCAGGCAAGTGGTTCCCCACCGGCTGCCACAAGGTGGGTGCCTCCTTCGGCTGCCTGGCGCCCCGGCTGGTGACGGGACAGTTTGACGTCACCTATCACCACGCCGTCTGGCCCTCTACCGGCAACTATTGCCGTGGCGGCGCCTTCAACTCCAAGCTGCTGGCCTGCCGCAGCGTGGCTATTCTGCCGGAGAATATGTCCCGGGAACGGTTTGAGTGGCTGCAGTCCATTGCCGGGCAGATCATCGCCACCCCGGGCTGTGAGTCCAACGTCAAGGAGATCTTCGATAAAACCTGGGAACTGAAGCAGGATCCCACCATGATGATCTTCAATCAGTTTGCCGAGATGGGCAATCCCCTGTGGCACTACAATGTTACCGGTATGGCTCTGGCGGAGCTTTTTGAGGCCATCCGTGAGCCCGGTCAGCGCTTTGCCGGCGCCTGCTTTACCTCCGGTTCCGCCGGTACCATGTCCGCCGGGGATCTTCTGAAGGAGCGCTATCCCCATCTGAAGTTGGGGGTTGGCGAGGCGCTGCAGTGCCCCACCATCCTCAACAATGGCTTCGGCGGTCACCGCATCGAGGGCATCGGCGACAAGCACATCCCCTGGGTACATAATGTGAAGAACACCGACATGGCCATCGCCATCGACGATGAGGATAGCCAGCGGCTGCTGCGGCTGTTCAATACCCCGGAGGGGCAGCAGTATCTGCGTGAGGAGCTGGGGCTTGCCCCCGAGCTCATCGAGCAGCTGACCTGGATGGGCATTTCCGGCATTGCCAACGTGCTTTGCTGCATCAAGATGGCCAAGTATTACGAGCTGACGGAGCAGGATGTGGTGGCCACGGTGCTCACCGACTCGGCGGTGATGTACGGTTCCCGGATCCAGGAGCTCAATGAGCAGTACGGGCCCTATACCGTGACGGAAGCCGCCCGGGATCACGCACTGCACATGCTGGGCCTGAAGACCGATAACCTGCTGGAGCTGACCTACACGGAGCGCAAGCGGATCCACAACCTGAAGTACTACACCTGGGTGGAGCAGCAGGGAATGGATGTGGCGGATCTGGACGCCCAGTGGTACGATACGGAGCACACCTGGGATGCCGTCCACGCCCAGGCGGCGGATCTGGATCAGCTGATCCAGGAATTCAACGAGGCTACCGGCGTGCTGGCTTCCCTGTAAAAGGAGGGCGCCATGAAACAGGTACGCTGTGCCCGGTGCACCATCTGCGGCCGGGAATATCCGGCGGTGCCGGAGCTGACCACCTGCCATTGCGGCGGCATCCTGGACATTGTCTATGATTACGATTACATCCGCTCGGTGCTGACCAAGGAAACCCTGGCGCAGCGCACCAATCCCACCATGTGGCGCTATCGGGAACTGCTGCCGGTGGAGGATTCCACGCCGGATACGCCTTTGCGGGTAGGGGGCAGCCCCCTATACGCCCAGAGCGCCCTGGCCGACGAGCTGGGGCTGGATGCCCTGTGGATCAAGGACGACGGGCAGAACCCCACCGCCTCTCTGAAGGACCGGGCCAGCGCCATGGCGGTGGCCAAGGCCTGGGAGGCGGGGGCGGAGATCATCGCCTGTTCCTCCACCGGCAATGCCGCATCCTCTCTGGCGGGCAATGCCGCCGCGGCGGGACTGAAAACCTACATCTTTGTGCCGGAGCGGGCGCCCAAGGGCAAGGTGGCCCAGCTGATGATCTTCGGGGCCCATGTCATCAGTGTCCGGGGCAGCTATGAGGATACCTTCCGCCTCTCCGCCCAGGCCATTGAACGCTATGGCTGGTATAACCGCAACGCCGCAGTGAATCCCTATCTTTCCGAGGGGAAAAAGACGGTGTCCCTGGAGCTGGCGGAGCAGCTTTCCTGGCAGATGCCGGACCATCTGGCCATCTCTGTGGGAGACGGCTGCACCATTGCCGGAGTATGGAAAGGTTTGAAGGACCTCTATGCCCTGGGCTTCATCGACCGGCTGCCCCGGCTCATCTCCGGTCAGGCTGCCGGCTGCTGTCCCATCAACCGGGCCATCCGCACCGGGGAAGACTGGCAGCCCATGGAGGAAAATACCCTGGCGGACTCCATCGCCGTAGGCGTGCCCCGGAATGCCCACAAGGCCCTGTGTGCCATCCGGGAATCCCGGGGACTGGCGGTGGACGTTACGGATGAAGAGATCCTGCAGGCCATGACCTTCCTGGGCCGCCGCTGCGGCTTGTTCGGGGAGCCTGCCGGGGTCACCGGCTTTGCGGCACTCCACAAGGCCTGCCGGGAAGGGCTTATCGAGCGGGGGGCCACCGCCGCCTGCATCATCACCGGCAACGGCCTGAAGGATGTGGCCAACGCCATTGCCGCCGCCGGGGAACCAATATGCATTCCGCCGGATCTGGAGGAAATGGTACGCCAATTCCGGATCCGGGGCGTTACTGTGGAGTAACATATAGCTGTAAAGTAAAAAAGCTGTACTGCATTTGCAGTACAGCTTTTTTGCTTATATTATAGGGAGCATTTGCCACGGGGGATATACTGCCCGCCGCCATGCTCCAGCTCCATGCCCTGATCTACCACCAGCTGGCCACGGAGCCAGACCTGGCGGATAGCGCCCTGGGTGTGGAAGCCTTCATAGGGGGTGTAACTGGCACGGCTGGCAAGGTCGGCGGCGTGGATGGTGCCGCTGCCCTGGGGATCAAACACCACGATGTCGGCATCGCTGCCGGGCTGGATGATGCCCTTGCGGGGGAAGAGCCCGTACAGCCGGGCCGGGTTTTCCGACAGCACACGGCAGGCCGTGGCCAGAGAGATCTTCCGGGTGGTGACACCGTAGGTATAAAGGAGGGAGAACCGGGTTTCCACTCCCGGCAGTCCCCCGGGAATGGCGGTGAAATCTCCGCGGCCCATGGCCTTCTGTTCCGGTGTGAAGCTGCAGTGATCTGTAGCCACCGTCTGGATCTCGCCCCGGCGCAGGGCCGTCCACAGGGCTTCCTGATCGGCAGGCGTGCGCAGCGGGGGGGAACAGACCAGGGATGCGGCGTGATCCCAGTCGTCACTTTCGTAGCCGGAGCGGTCCAGCAGCAGGTACTGGGGACAGGTTTCCACCCACACCGTCTGGCCCCGCTTCCGGGCGGCCTCCACCTCCCGCAGAGCTGCCCGGCAGGTGAGGTGGGCGATGACCACCGGCGTCCGGGCCAGCTGGGCCATCCGCAGCAGACGGGACACCGCCTCCGCCTCCAGCAGATCCGGACGGGTGCGGCTGTGGAAGGATACGTTCCCGCCGGCCCCGGCGGCCTTGGCTTCCCGGGTGAGAAGGTCAATGAGGGGGTGGTTCTCGCAATGGACGATGCAGATGCCGCCCTTTTCCCGGACCTTGCAGAGAATCCGGTACAGGGTTTCATCCGGCAGCATCATGGCCGGATACGTCATATACAGCTTGAAAGAGGAGATTCCGGCGGCGTACATGTCGTCCAACTGACGGGCGATGGTATCGTTCCAGTCGTCGATGGTCATGTGGAAGCCATAGTCGCACCGACAGTCCCGGGCCTTTTGCCGCCAGATGTCCAGCCCGTCCAGCAGCGTCTGCCCCTTATGGGGACAGGCGAAATCCACCACGGTGGTGGTGCCGCCCCGGAGAGCGGAACGGGAACCGGAGACGAAATCATCGGCGGTGACGGTGCCGGCCACATCCAGATCAAAATGGGTGTGCCCGTCGATGAAGCCCGGCAGCAGCAGCTTGCCGCTGCAGTCCACCACCTGGGCCTCACTGTCGGTGATCTTCCGGGCCACGGCGGCGATCTTTTCGCCGTCTACCAGCACATCGCAGCGCTTGGTGCCCTTGCCGGTGACCACAATGCCGCCTTTGAACAGTTGCTTCATGCCAAAACCTCCTTCATGGGCGCATGTCTGCACCCATTATAGCACCGTTTCCTGGAATTTCCAGTGGCAGTTCCTTATGCCAGCAAGTAGCCGTACCGATCCCGGAGGGTCAGCAGGAACTGGTGCAGCTCCGGCGGCAGACCGGCGCCGGTGGTGAGATCGTACTGGGCGCAGTCCTTAAAAAGACGCACCCGCACCGTATCGTGGCTGAGGAACAGCACGCCGGGGTTGGCGGAGTCATCCATATCCTCCGGCGTATGGAACAGTGTCAGCTTATCCCGGCTGGGCTGGGAATCGTAGGGGCAGAACTGGGTGCAGTTGCCGCATTCGTTGCACAGCCGGTCGATGTGGAGGATCTGACGGCGGCCGTCGTCCATGGTCAGGGACACATTGGCCCGGTTGGGACAGCTATCCACGCAGTTTTCGCATACTGTACTGCACTGGAGGCACCGCTCACCTTCCTGGCAGCCGGAGCAGGTCATGAGACCCTTGCGCTCACAGGCCTGGGAGGGGGTGATCCGGGCATCCTGGGGCAGGGGCGGCCAAGCGGGCCGGGAACCCAGGACGCAGGCGGCAAAGGCCACTGCATCGGCAATGCCCTCCACGATGGTGGCGCCGCCCCGGCGCAGATCGCCGGCGGTATAGACGCCGGGAACATTGGTTTCCACAGTGCCGGGGGTCAGGGTGATGCCGTTTTCTTCCAGCAGCTGCTGATCCGGCTGCTGGCCTACGGCGGAGATCACCAGCTGGCAGGGCAGAGTAAAGGTCTCGCCGGTGGGCTCCGGGCGGCGTCTGCCTGCCGCATCCGGTGCGCCCAGGGCCATTTTTTCGCAGACCAGCACGTCCTGCTCCTGACGGAGGGGGGCGGCCAGCTCCACCAGCTCCACGCCTTCGGCCAGGGCTTCCTGCAGTTCCTCCTCATGGGCGGGCATATAGGCACGGGTACGGCGGTAGAGAATGGTGACACGGTCTGCACCGCTGCGCCGGGCCAGCCGGGCGGCATCCATGGCGGTGTTGCCGCCGCCCACTACCACCACGCTGCCGGAGACGGAAAGCTTGCCGGCCTTCACATCCCGCAGCCACTCCAGAGCGCCCACCACATTGCCGGGGATGGACAGGGACTGGCTGCGCCAGGCGCCGGTGGCCAGCAGGATATGGGTATAGCCCTGGTTTTTCAGCTCCGTTACCGACGGGGCTGGGGCGCCGCAGCGCACCGTGACCCCCAGACGCTGCATCAGGGAAATGTCCCGATCCAGCAGCTCGTCACTGATGCGGAAGGCGGGGATCACATACCGGGGCACGCCGCCCAGTGCGGCATTGCGCTCAAAGATGGTGGTTTCCACCCCGGCACGGGCCAGGAAGAAGGCGGCGGCAATACCGGTGGGGCCGCCGCCAACAATGGCGGCCTTGATGCCTTCCCGGTGCCGGGCCGGGTGCAGGGTAGGCAGCAGGGCGTCATACCCCTCCCGGGCGGCCTGGAGCTTGCTTTCTCGGATGGCCACCGGGGAATCATAGAAGTGCCGGGAGCAGCGGTCCTGGCAGGTATGGGGGCACAGGGTGCCGGTGAGGAAGGGCAGAGGGTTCTTGCGCAAAATCACTTCCAGCGCCTGGGCGTACCGGCCCCGGCGCACCAGCTCCATATAAGCGGGGATATCCTGACCGATGGGACAGCCGGTGGAGCAGGGAGCGATGAAGCAGTCCAGCCAGGGCACCTTCTCCCCGTTTTTCCGGTTGGGCAGAGGCTTGTGGGGATTGGTATAGTGGGGATCGGTACGGCAGTCCCGGGCCAGCTGGCACAGGGCCTGGGTATCGGTGCCGTGGAAGCGGCGGTAGGGCAGGGCCTCCACCTGATGCACCATCTGCTCCAGGCGGTTATAGCCGCCGGGCTTGAGAAT
>CALWXA010000065.1 GCA_944385395.1 uncultured Oscillospiraceae bacterium
ATTCTGGTAGGCATATTGGGCCGCAGGCAAAAGCAGCAAAGCCAGGTCTGAACCCCCTTAGCGCAAAGTGAACCCCCTAACGCCAAAGGGGGTTCATTTGTATCACAATTAGAGCCATTTTCCAAAACAAAAGCACCTGCTTTGGCAGGTGCTTTTCGCTTTATAAATCTTCTGCGGTTCCGGAATTCACCTCAATCCCAGGTATTGAAGAGAATGCCGCCCACCGTCTGCGCTTTCCAGTACCGGATCTGCTCCCGTTCCTCCGGGCTCAGCTCCCCGCACAGTCCCTGCCAGTCCCGATTCAACTCCTCAGCGCTCAGGAAGCGCAGGGAATTTTCCGGCAATCGGAGCCACTCCGGCTGGTCGGTCACCACAAATCCACCGGAAGCGTCCCTCTGAGCAAAGGCCGCGTAGGGGTAATGGGCATTCTGCAGGATGTAAATGGCATCATCATAGCGGCAGATCCGGGCGGAATAGAAGTTCTTCGCCCCTCTGTCGGTATCCACTTCCATTGCCGTTCCGCCGTTTTCCCGGGCCAGCATATGGCACATCCGGCAGAATGCGTTCTCCTCCAGAACCGGAGGTGCCTCTGTGTCCACGCTCCAAAATCCTGTAATTCCTCTTGGCAGTATCATCCCCTTAGCCTCCCTGTCTTTTACGCATCCTCCCACACCGGCCGGCCCGGTGTGCCGTCGTCCCGGAGATAATGCCCATCCACAATGGTCTGCATCCCGCCGCCGAAGCTCCAGCCGTTGGCTTCGATAAATCCAAGAAAGCGATCCAGGAACTGATCCTGGGAAAATTCCATAGGCACCGTTACACAGCCCTGAAGCTCGATCTCCTTGCAGGGAGCGCCGGGGCCGCCTTCTCGGGGTGCAATCACCGTCACCTTGGGCGCCCCCACGGCAATCACATCGGCAATGAGATTGGTCCCCACAAACAGCCAGTGAACGGCATCCTCCGGAAGCAAGGCGCTTCGTTCCCGAAGTTCTTTCAGGCAGGGAGAGTTCGTGCTCTTCCAGAAAGACCACGCCTGCCGGGGGTCGGAAACCCAAAGATCTTCCCGGTACCGCTCCTGAGACAGCTGATAACTGACCACTGTCTCCCAGGTAAAGGTCAGCCGCTGGCCTTCCAGTTCCTTTCTGCGCCGTCCGTCCGGAAGCAGGACGAAAGAGCAGCCTTCCGGCCCCATCCATACATCGTCCACGTCGTACATGGTATCCAGATCCTGGTAGGGCTGCCATTTTTCAAAAGTTTGATCCATCCATTGCTCCTCGCATCTCTTGATATCTTCGCATGGAAGTTTTGAAATTATAGCACACAGGCCCACAGAAGTTCATGAACATTTTCTTAAACCCTGCCTGCAGTTAGATTCTCCGGACGGTCAGGAAGGAAAATAATGGAAGCCAAAGGGTTGCACAACGGCGAAACCTGTATTATAATCAATTGCACAATATAAGACGGGAGCTTGTGTTACAGGCTGAGAGCAGGGTATAACCCGAAACCGATGACCTGATTTGGATAATGCCAACGTAGGGAAATATACGCTTTACGCGCATCTGTTGGATCGCGGGGATTATCCGTCAGGATAATCCCCGTCTTTTTTATGCAAAAGGAAGTGATGACCGGATACCTGAGGTGGGCAGAAGGGGAGCGCCTTGTGCCTGAAACGATTTGCGATGGGAACCCGTGTTTCGGGGTGAGAGGAGACAAGAGAGTCTCGACCGTGCGAAAGTCTTGTCTTTCGTAATTTTTATTACGAAAAAGGTGTTAATTTATGCATAGTTCCAAAAAAGTGTTCCGGATGGTAGTGCTGGCCATGCTGGTGGCCATCGGCGTGGTGATTTCGCCTATCCTGCGCATCGAGGGAATGTGTCCCACGGCGCACCTCATCAACATCGTCTGCGCCGTGCTGATGGGGCCATGGTATTCCCTGCTGTGCGCCACCCTCATCGGGATCATCCGCATGGCGTTCATGGGCATCCCGCCCCTGGCCCTTACCGGCGCCGTATTCGGTGCGTTTCTGTCGGGTGTGTTCTACCGGGCGTCCGGAGGCAAGCTGATCTGCGCCGTATTGGGTGAGGTAGTGGGCACCGGCATCATCGGTGCCATCATCTCCTACCCTGTGATGGCCTTTTTGATGAACCGGGAGGGGTTGACCTGGCTCTTTTACGTGCCCTCCTTCCTCTGCGGCACTCTCATCGGCGGCTCTGTGGCATTCCTGCTGCTGCGGCAGCTGTCCAGAATCGGCGTTCTCGCCCGGTTCCAGCTGATGCTCTCCCAGCGCAGCTATGAGGAGAAAACCAGCGTGGTGTCCAACACCGCCGCCATCGCCGCTCTGGGTGTCATCGGATATCTGGTCATCAAGATCCTCACCGGTGTGGTGTTCCAGCTGACGGACCCCCTGTGGAACTGGGCCGCTTGGGGATTCCTGGGGCTGTTCGTGGTGATCGCCCTGGTCTACTTCCTGCCGCACGCTCAGAGAAAGCAGGTGCAGGCCCCGTGAATGACTCCTTTGCCCCTCTTCTTGCCAGTCTCAAGGCCCATGCGCCTTTGATCCACGCCATTACCAACCCCATCTCCATCCACCAGTGCGCCAATGCCATTCTGGCCGTAGGGGCCCGGCCCATCATGGCCGAGCATCCCCGGGAGGTGGCGGAGATCACCGAAACCGCCGGGGCGCTGCTGCTGAACCTGGGAAACATCACCGATGTGCGGATGGAATCCATGGAGATCTCCGCCCAGACCGCCTGCCGCTGCGGCATCCCCTTTGTGCTGGACGCTGTGGGTGTGGGCTGCTCTTCTCTGCGCCGGGAATATGCCCACGGACTGCTGCAGCGCTTCTCCCCCGGGATCCTGAAGGGCAACTATGGCGAGATCCATGCACTGGCCCATCCGGACTACACGGCCTCCGGGGTGGATGGCGACCAGGCCCTTTCCGTGGACGCCGCAGCCAACTCCGCCGCTGCGCTGGCCCGTCGGTACGGCTGCACCGTGTTGGCCAGCGGAAAAGCCGATCTGGTCACCGATGGGGTGCGGGCCGTCCTCATCGGCAACGGTACCCCTCAGCTCAGCCGGGTCACCGGCACCGGCTGTATGCTGGGTGCCCTGTGCAGCTGTTTCCTCACCACCTGCCCTCCCCTGCAGGCCGCCGCTGCGGCCTGTGTGGCGCTGGGCGTCGCCGGACAGCTGGCCGAAACCCCACAGGGCAGCGGCACATTCATGCAGCAGCTCATGGACCGGCTGTCCTGTCTGGACGGCGAAACCATGCAGACTTATCAAATTATGGAGGAATATCATCTTGCGTCTTGATCCCACTCTCTATCTGGTGACCGACAGCACCGGCCTTTCCGAAGAGGCCTTCCTGTCCAAAGTGGAAGCCGCACTGCAGGGCGGCGTCACCCTGCTGCAGATCCGGGAAAAGGAGCGGTCCACCCGGGAATACCTGAAGCTTGCCCAGCAGGTCCACACCATTGCCCAGCGCTATCACGTCCCCCTGCTGGTGGACGACCGGGTGGATGTGGCTCTGGCCATGGATGCCGAGGGCGTCCACGTAGGGCAGTCGGACATGCCCGTATGGCTGGCCAGAAAGCTGCTGGGCCCCCACAAGATCGTGGGCGCCACCGCCAAAACCGTGCCCCAGGCCTTGGAAGCCTATGAACAGGGCGCCAGCTATCTGGGGGTAGGCGCCATCTATCCCACCACCACCAAGGTGGTCACCGTCATCACCGCTCCCGAAACGCTCCGGGATATCTGCCGCAGTGTTCCCATCCCGGTGAACGCCATCGGCGGGCTCAATGCCGGTAACCTGTCGGTGCTCAAGGGCATTGACATCCAGGGCATCTGTGTGGTATCGGCCATCATGAAGGCCCCGGATCCCAGGCAGGCGGCCCAGGAACTGCGGCAGGCGTTTTCCGCACTGCGGGAAATGTAATCCGCCGCCACACCCTATCATTTCATATACACCATAGCAAGGAGCTTTGCTCCGGCGGCACATTGGGGGCACCACCTTATGCCGCTTGACAAAACGATGCTGCATCCACCAAGGAGGTAAAAACACATGAAAACAGCATTGACCATTGCAGGCAGCGACTGCAGCGGAGGCGCCGGAATTCAGGCTGATCTCAAGACCATGACCATGAACGGCGTATATGCCATGAGCGCCATTACCGCACTGACAGCCCAGAACACCACCGGCGTAACGGGCATTCTGGAAGTCCCGCCGGAGTTTTTGCAGCAGCAGCTGGATATGATCTTCCGGGACATTCCCCCCGATGCCGTGAAAATCGGCATGGTTTCCAGCGCTCCCCTCATCGAGACCATCGCCCGGAATCTGGAGGCCTATGCCGCCCCAAACATCGTGGTGGACCCGGTGATGGTGGCCACCAGCGGCTCGGCTCTGCTGAAAACGGAGGCCGTTTGCGTCCTCAAGGAGCGGCTGCTGCCTCTGGCGGTTCTGGTAACACCCAACATCCCCGAGGCGGAGGTTCTGTGGGGCCAGACTATCCGGTGTGAGGACGACATGGCCCGCGCTGCGGCCATGATCCACCAGGCCTATGGCTGCGCCGTACTGGTAAAGGGCGGGCACAGCGTCAGTGACGCCAACGACGTGCTCTGCGCCCAGGGCGCCATTCGGTGGTTCCGGGGCAGGCGGATCTCCAATCCCAACACCCACGGCACCGGCTGCACCCTGTCGTCGGCCATTGCCGCCAATCTGGCCAAGGGGTTCCCTCTGCCGGACGCCATCCAGCGGGCCAAGGACTATCTCTCCGGTGCCCTGGCAGCCATGCTGGATCTGGGAAAGGGCAGCGGCCCCATGAATCACGCATTTGACCTGAGCGGAGCTTTCGCCGGGGAAATGAATACATCAGTCTGAAAGGATCACACACATGAGCACTTACGCAACCCAGATGGAGGCGGCACGCCGGGGGATCATTACCCCGGAAATGGAAAAAGTAGCCGCCAAGGAATACCGCACCCCGGAGGAGATCCGTGATCTGGTGGCCAAAGGACAGGTGGCCATCTGCGCCAACCGGCTGCACACGGCTCTGGACCCCAATGGTGTGGGTTCCATGCTGCGCACCAAGATCAACGTGAACCTGGGAGTCTCCAGAGACTGCAAGGATTACGATGTGGAGATGGAAAAGGTCATGGCCGCCGTCCATATGGGCGCCGAGGCCATTATGGACCTCTCCTCCCACGGAAACACCCAGCCCTTCCGCCAGAAGCTGGTGCGGGAATGCCCGGCCATGATCGGCACCGTACCCGTTTACGACAGCGTCATCCACTATCAGCGGGATCTGGCCACCCTTACCGCCCAGGATTTCATCGATGTGATCCGGCTCCACGCCCAGGACGGTGTGGACTTCGTGACGCTCCACTGCGGCATCACCCGGAAAACCATCCAGCAGATCAAAAAGCACAAGCGGAAAATGAACATTGTCTCCCGGGGCGGTTCCCTGGTATTCGCCTGGATGTGCATGACCGGGGAGGAAAACCCCTTCTATGAGCATTTTGATGAGATCCTGGAGATCTGCCGGGCCTACGATGTGACCATCTCTCTGGGTGACGCCTGCCGTCCCGGCTGCCTGGCAGATGCCAGCGACGTGTGTCAGATCGAAGAGCTGGTGCGTCTGGGCGAGCTGACCAAACGGGCCTGGGCCCGGGATGTCCAGGTGATGGTGGAAGGCCCCGGCCACATGCCTCTGGATCAGATCGAGGCCAACATGAAGCTGCAGCAGACCATCTGCATGGGTGCTCCCTTCTATGTGCTGGGGCCCATCGTCACCGATATTGCCCCGGGATACGACCATATCACCGCCGCCATTGGCGGGGCTGTGGCCGCCGCTGCCGGCGCTGCCTTTTTGTGCTATGTCACCCCGGCGGAGCACCTGGCATTGCCCAACGTGGAGGATGTGAAACAGGGGATCATCGCCTCCCGGATCGCCGCCCACGCAGCGGATATCGCCAAAAAGATCCCCCACGCCCGGGATCTGGACGACGCCATGGCCGCCGCCAGACGCTCCTTCGACTGGGAAAAACAATGGGCCTGCTCCCTGGATCCGGACACCGCCAAGGCCATCCGGGCCGACAGAGCCCCGGAGCACGACGACAGCTGCTCCATGTGCGGCAAATTCTGCGCCGTGCGCAGCATGAACAAGGCCCTGAGCGGAGAATATATCGATATTCTTTGAGGATATCCCGTTCGGGAGCGTCCCACCGATATGCCGCCAAAGGCAGATGATAAGCTGCACCACCATTGTGGGAGTCAGGCAAAAGGAGCGGACCGTACCAGCAAGGTACGGTCCGCTCCTCTTCATTGATTTATTGACACACCGGCAGTTACCGTGCCTGCTGTACCGTGGGATACACCGTACCCGCCTCATGTACCGGCGGGGCATATACCGACGACAGCCGCAGCGGGCACTGGCCGATATTCACCACCCGATGCCAGGTACCCCGGGGTATGAATACCACATCGCCGGGACACAGGCAGCGCTGGGCCGAAAGATCTTCCGGGGCAGAGCCGGCGCAGATCAGCGCCTGGCCCGCTTCCACCCGAAGCATCTGGTCGCTTTGCGCATGCTGTTCCGCCGGGATCTGACCGCATACGGGGATGCACATCACCGTCACCTGCAGATCCGTCCCCGTCCACACGGTATGCAGAAAATCACCGTTGCGCCGGGCAGCAGCAGTAAGAGACATGGTTTCCACTCCCGTCTGACACTGCTGGATAGGCTGGCTGCATTTCATAGGTTCTTCCTCCTTTCGTCAGGAAGCTCGACCCATTCTATGCGCCTGCCGGGGCAGCAGGTTACAGCTTGATACCCGTATACGTCAGGGTGTGGAAGAACAAGACCTTTTTCAGACCGAAAACGACCTCCTCCGCCAGCTCCAAAGGATAGGGCGGCAGCAGCACTTCTCCCGCTTCCGTGGTAACCACACGGTAGCGCTTGTCCTCCACAAACCGCCGGCGCTGCCGGGGATGGGGCAGGTACACGTGGAGGTCCGCAACTTCCACGTCCGAGTGGTTGATCTCCACCAGCTCCACCAGGATGGTATGGTTGTTCCGGTGCTTCATATGCGCCAGCAGCTCCGGCGTATAGCGAATCTTCATGGCAGCCTCCCTGTTGTTTCTCATCTGTCATTATACGGGAAAACCAACACCAGCGCAATTCCTTTTCCGGTATTAGCGCCGCTTCTTTCTTGCATTAAAAATTGATGCTTTACCAATGACCCATCTTGCTTTATACTGTATTCTGTTGGATTATGTGTCCACGGAATATTATCTTCAAGTCCGGAGGGTTTCTATATGAAAAACTGCGCAATTGTAGGCATCAACTGGGGCGACGAGGGCAAGGGCCGCATGGTGGACCTGCTGACCCAGGATTACGATGTGGTGGTGCGCTATCAAGGCGGCGGCAACGCCGGGCACACGGTGGTCAACGAGCGGGGCAAGTTCGCCCTGCATCTGCTACCCTCCGGTATTTTCCGGGAAGGCGTGGTGAATATCCTGGGCAACGGCGTGGCCATGGACTGCGAGAACCTGTGGGTGGAAATGCAGGACGTGATGTCCAAGGACGTGGCTCTGACGCCGGAGAACCTGAAGATCAGCGACCGCTGCTCTCTGCTGCTGCCCTGGCACCGGGATCTGGATGCCCTGGAAGAGGACCGGCTGGCCGGCAAGAAGTATGGCTCCACCAAGCAGGGCATTGCCCCCTTCTATTCCGACAAGTACCAGAAAAAGACGGTGATGGCCGGCGAGCTGCTGCACCCCGAGTATCTGCGCAGCCACCTGGCAGATATTCTGGAGTGGAAGAACCTGACCCTGGACCGGGTGTATGGCGCCAAGACCTACACCATGGACGAGATCATGGCCTGGATCGGCGAATTCGGCGAGAAAATCAAGCCCTACATCTGCGATACCGGCGCTTTCCTGCGCCAGGCCCAGCAGGACGGCAAGCGGATCCTCGTCGAGGCCCAGCTGGGCGCCCTGCGGGATCTGGACTACGGCATCTATCCCTATACCACTTCCTCCAACTCCATCGCCGCTTACGCCCCGGTGGGCAGCGGCCTGCCCTCCGCCCGGATCGACGAGGTGGTGGGCGTGGTGAAGGCCTACTCCTCCTGCGTGGGCGAAGGCCCCTTCACCTGCGAGTGGTTCGGCGCTGAAGCCGAGGCCCTGCGGGAAGCCGGCGGCGAATACGGCGCCAAGACCGGCCGTCCCCGGCGTGTGGGCCCCATTGACCTGGTGGCTACCCGCTACGGCGTAGAGACCCAGGCGGCCACCAACATCGCCCTGACCAAGCTGGACGTGCTGAGCTATATGGACAAGATCCCCCTGTGCGTCCGCTATGAGATCGACGGCGTGGAAACCGACCGTTTCCCCTTCCCCGCCCTGCTGCCTCAGGCCAAGCCGGTGGTGGAATATATGGACGGCTGGAAGTGCGATATCTCCGGCATCACCGAGTGGGACAAGCTGCCTGCCGCCGCCCGGCGGTACGTGGAGTATGTGGAGCAGGCCATCGGCTGCCGCATCGGCTACGTATCCGTAGGTCCCGAGCGGGACAGCATCATCCTGCGCTGAAAGGACGGCGGCTCCATGGCTACGGATCGCTACGAATCCCCCCTGTCCTCCCGGTATGCCTCGGACTACATGCTGCACCTGTTCTCCGCCCAGGAGCGGATCCGCACCTGGCGGCAGCTGTGGGTGGAGCTGGCCCGGGCAGAGCATCAGCTGGGCCTGCCCATTACGGAAAAGCAGGTACAGGCACTGGAAGCCCACGTCGACGACATCGACTTTGACATGGCCGCCCGGCGGGAAAAGGAAGTGCGCCACGATGTGATGGCCCACGTCTACACCTATGGCCAGGCGGCGCCGGAAGCCGCCGGCATCATCCACCTGGGGGCCACCAGCTGCTACGTCACCGATAACGCCGATCTGGTGATTTACCGTAAGGCACTGGTATATCTCCGGCGGCAGCTGCTGACGGTGATGGCCCATCTGGCGGATTTCGCCTATGCCTACCGGGAACTGCCCACCCTGGGCTATACCCACTATCAGCCGGCCCAGCCCGTCACCGTGGGCAAGCGGGCCACCCTGTGGCTCCAGGATTTCCTGGCGGATCTGGAGGAACTGGACTTTGTGGTGGAGCATATGCAGTTCCTGGGCTGCCGGGGCACCACCGGCACCGAGGCCAGCTTCATGGATCTTTTTGACGGCGACGAGGCGAAGATCGACGAAATGAACCGGCGCATCAGCGCCGCCTTCGGCTTTGACCGCTGCTTCCCGGTTTGCGGCCAGACCTATCCCCGGAAGGCCGACAGCCGGATCCTCAACGTACTCAGCTCCATCGCTCAGAGCTGCTACCGCATGGCCGGGGACATCCGGCTGCTGCAGCACGACCGGCAGGTGGAGGAGCCTTTCGAGAAGAATCAGATCGGTTCTTCCGCCATGGCCTACAAGCGCAATCCCATGCGCTGCGAGCGGATCTGCTCTTTGAGCCGCTACCTCATGGCCGATGCCATGAACGCACCCATGACCGCCTCCTCCCAGTGGCTGGAGCGGACACTGGACGACTCTGCCAACCGCCGCATCTCCCTGCCGGAGGGCTTTTTGTGTGCCGACGCCATTTTGCGTCTGGCCCAGAATGTCACCAACGGGCTCCACGTCAACGAGAAGATCGTGGAGCGCACCTGCCGGGAGTATATGCCCTTTATCGCCACGGAAAACCTGATGATGGAAGGCGTTAAGCGGGGCGGCGACCGCCAGGAGCTCCACGAGATCGTGCGGCGCTGCTCTATGGAAGCCACCGCCCGGATGAAAGAAGGTCTGGACTGTGACCTGCTGGATCGCCTGGCCGCCACCGGCGCTTTCGGCATGACGGCCCAGGAGATGGAAGCCGTGCTGGATCCCCGGCTGTACACCGGTCGGTGCGCCCGGCAGGTGGAAGCCTTTGTGGCTCAGATCCGTCCCCTTTTGGCGGACGCAGCAGAGGAATCCGCCGAAATTGGACTGTAAGCTCTCTTGTCAACACAAAAAAGACGCACCCAACAGGGTGCGTCTTTTTTATCGCTTGTCAGTCCAGCAATGTACTGCCATTTTCATCCCAGAACAGCTGATCCCGTTCCACGCCCAGAGACAGCAATACGGAAATGGTCTCCGTAAAGTCCGAAGTGATTTCCGGCCACAGCGTCACATCTCCGGTGTCCAGCTCTATCCGGATGACACACTGCTCCTGGGAACCTTCCATGGGTGTGCGGTGCCCGGCGCCGTTGGCCAGATCCTCCAGCACCGCTTCGTACAGTGCCTGGGCCTGCTCAGCCGTAATCTGCTGATCGCCGCCTTCCACCTCGTTGAACATATAGCCACCCCGCATCTGGTAGGTCTTATTGGGATCGTACCGGTTACCCAGCACATCCTTATACCGCAGCTCCCGGCAGTTGAGCAGCGTTACCAGCGCCTGATACAGTTCCGGGTCTTCTCTGACTCTCTGGGCAGACAGCTTGAAGCCCCGGTTCATTTCCCGTCCATCTTCCAGCTGGTAGGTGAGATACAGCGTAAAGACCTCCTCACCGGCAGCAGCGGGCATGGGATCATCCACAACGATCTGGTGCAGCGCCACCACCGCAGAGATAAGCTCCGGGCTGCTGCAGCCTTCGGCATAGATGCTATCATAGGGGAGGTTGATTTCCACGGTCTCCACTTTCTCTGCCTGGGGCACGCGCTGCTGATATCCGGTGATATCTATCTTGGTGGCAAAGCACACCGCCGCCAGCACCAGGATCATGGCCACCGCACCGGGCCAGCCATGGGTAAAGACACGGAAGGACTTGCAGATCACCATTTCTGCAGCAAAGTAGCTCACCACACCCAGCAGCAGGATACACACCAGCAGCAGCGGCATGCTCACTTCGCTGCGGTTCATGGCCAGGATGCTGTACACGCCCAGGCCCAGAGTCAGGCCGCCCAGCAGCGAGATGCCGCAGCGGAAGAGAGGCTTTGCCCAGGAAAAGGCCACCGGGTCACCAGCAGACTCGCTGGCGCGCTGACGATACAGCAGCCAGCTTACCGCCAGAAACACCAGTGCCACCACCGTATAGATGGCCAGCATGGGGATGGCATCCGGGTTCAAAATCCGGCTGCCCTGCTCTGCCACACTCTCGGCATCCATATTCTCATAGACCCGCTTGCCCAGCGTATTGTTCAGGGCATATACCGGCGTCAGCCAGCGAACCACGGCAGGCATATTCATGGGGGAGGCATAGCCGAAGTAGAACATCCCCGCCAACATCTCCAGCAGCACCATCACCACGGAAGCAATACAGTTGGCGGCGGCATACAGTACCGGTGCCGCCAACAGCCAGCCGGTGATCATACAGCTCAAAATACCCAGGGAAAAGAAGAACAGTTCCACCAGCGTCACCACCAGGAACCACAGACACAGCGGACCGATGACCACACTGCCCCGGAGCAGCTGCACCAGCAAGGTCAGCAGCGCCACCAGCAGCTTACCGGCAGCCATCATCCCCAGGCCCGCCAGAACATGGGAGCAGAACTGGGTGTGCCGGGTCACCGGCAATGCATGCATCAAACTCACCGGCCGGCTGTTCATCAGATAGGAAAACAGTGCCATGGCCAGCAACGGACAGAAGATCAGTGCCATGTAAACGCCCATGAGCATGGCGGTATACAGGTACTCCCGCACATTTTCCGCCGAACCGTACATGGCCGTAGCCGCCCACAGCACCACCGGCAGCATCACCGTCCAGATCCCGGTGTACACGAACAGCAGCGGCCAGTACCGCCGCAGGTCGGTGCGAAAGAGCGTCTTATCAAAGAATGATGTCCCGGACCGCATAGTCGGCACCTCCCATCTCATAGATAAAGATCTCCTCCAGGGTCAGGGGGATGGCCTCCAGCAGCAGCGGCTGGCAGATCTGCATCCGCTGCCGGATCTGCTCGCTGTTGCCCCGGATAATATAGGTATACACCCTGCCCACATGGGACCGGTGCAGAATCTTCAGCTCCGCCGGCAGCGTAGGCTCTTCCGCCGGATAGACCACCTGAAGCTTCACCGTGTTGTCCTGCAGTTCGGAGAGGCTGCGCTCCAGCAGCACCTTGCCCTTGTTCATGATGCCCACATGATCGCACACGTCCTCCAGCTCCCGGAGGTTATGGCTGGAAACCAGCACCGTGGTGCCCCGCTCCGCCACGTCACCCAGCAGCAGCGACCAGACCTGCCGGCGCATCACCGGGTCCAGACCGTCCACCGGCTCATCCAGGATCAGGTATTCCAGCATGCAGCACATGGTGACCCAGAAAGCCGCCTGCTTCTGCATGCCCTTGGACATCCGCCGGATCATCTGCTTGTGGTTCAGGGGAAAGATCTCCTTCATCTTCTCGTACCGTTCCCAGCTGAAGGTGGGATACATGCCGGCGTACAGCTTCGCCATCTCGGCAATGGACGCCTGGGGGAAATAGTACCAGTCGTCGCCGATGGCCACGATGCGCCGCTTCACGGCAGGGTTTTCATAGATCTCCTCGCCGCCCAGTGTCACGCTGCCGCTGTCGGGCCGGTAGATGCCGGTAAGATGCCGGATAATGGTGGATTTTCCCGCACCGTTGGGACCCACCAGGCCGTATACCGTACCTTTGGGTACCGTAAGGCTGGCTTCATCCAGCGCGCGGAATCCATCAAATGTCTTTACAAGCTGTTTTGCTTCCAGCATCAGCAACTTCCTCCTTCCCAGAGCTGCGCCCACTCCAGGGCCGTCATGCCCAGACTGCGCAGTTCATCCCGCAGCGGCCGCAGCCGCTCTTCCAGTTCGCTGCGCCGCAGCTGGTTCTGCTCCTGCATCTCCGCTACAAAAGTCCCCTTGCCGGAAACCGATACAATGTAGCCCTCTGTTTCCAGCTGGGCGTACGCCCGCTGGATGGTATTGGGGTTGATGGCCAGTTCCACCGCCAGAGATCGTACCGACGGCAGCTTCTCCCCCGGGCTCAGTATCCCTGTGACCATCATCTTGCGCAGACCATCCCGCACCTGTTCATAAATGGGTCGTGTGTCCCGGTAGTCCAAATGAATCAATCCAGCTCACTCCCTCCCGGTGTATTAATCGTATTAGTACACTTAATTTAACATGACAAAACTTGCCTTGTCAAGAACTTTTCACGCTTTTGTACACCGAAAATTGCAGAAAAGCGCCTGATGGTTTCCCTATGGTATGAAATGACACATGGGATGGACATACTGTATCGGGACTGATTTGGTCTGAAGCGGCCGTTGCTGCCGGAAAGTGGCACAAAACCGTGATTTTTTTGAAAAATATGCTTTACAATCCCAAAAGGGTATGCTATTCTTTTAAGGTACGCAACTGTGCGTAAAAGTACCCCTGGCCTTAGCGGCGCGGACTTTCACCATCCCGGCGCTCAGACAGCGGGCGAAACACGAAGAAAGGTGGAACAACACTATGATACTCAAAGAGCAGAAGACCGCAATCATCGAATCCAACCGTACCCACGCTACCGACACCGGTTCTCCCGAGGTCCAGGTGGCCATCCTGTCCGAGCGGATCAACCAGCTCACCGCCCATCTGAAGGTGCATCCCCACGACTTCCACAGCCGTCGCGGCATGCAGATGATGATCGGTAAGCGCCGCCGTCTGCTGGACTATCTGGCCAAGAAGGACATTGAGCGCTATCGTGCCCTCATCGCCAAGCTGGGTCTGCGTAAGTAAGGGAAAACAGGGTGGTGTGGTCATCACACCACCCTTCTTTCACATTTGTAACCCTGGCGGTATGTGGAGCCGCATAAGCCTTTAGCAGTTGAAATTGGGCCAAAGCACCGGGTTTTGACCTGTTTTCAAGTGCTAAATGGTAGGCTCCTCATACCATATCAAATAAAGAAAAGGAGTATGAACCATGTCTACCATCATCACCCACAGACAGTTCCCCCACTACCACAAGTACACCATGGATCTGGCGGGCCGTCCTCTGACGCTGGAGGTGGGCAAGCTGGCAGAGCTGGCCAATGCCGCCGTCATGGTCACCTACGGCGAGACCAGCGTGCTGTGCACCGCCACCGCCGCCCCCCGGCCCCGTGACGGCATCGACTTCTTCCCCCTGAGCGTAGACTTTGAGGAGAAGCTGTACGCCGTAGGCCGCATCCCCGGCAGCTTCAACCGCCGGGAAGGCCGTCCCGGTGAAAAGGGCATCCTCACCTCCCGGGTCATCGACCGGCCCATCCGCCCCCTGTTCCCCTCTGATTTCCGCAACGACGTGGCGGTGATGTGCACCGTCATGAGCGTGGATCACGACTGCTCCCCCGAAGTGACTGCCCTCATCGGCACCTCCGCCGCCCTGGCCATCTCCGACATCCCCTGGAACGGCCCTGTGGGCGCCCTAAAGGTGGGCCTGGTGGACGGCAAGCTGGTGCTGAATCCTGACAGCGAGCAGCGCAAGGTCAGCGATCTGGATGTCACCGTGGTGTCCACCGGCAAGAAGGTGGTCATGATCGAGGCCGGCGCCAACGAAGTGCCCAACGACGTGATGTTCCAGGCCATCCAGATGGCCCATGAGGAGAACCAGAAGCAGATCCAGCTCATCAACCAGATGGTGGCCGAGGTGGGCAAGCCCAAGTTCGACTATCCCCACGCCGATTTCGATCAGGAGCTGTTCGACAAGATCGTGGCTGCCACCATGGACCAGGCCAAGGAAGCCATGGATACCGACGACAAGAACGTCCGGGAAGCCCGCTGGAACGCCCTCATCGAGAAGTGGCACGAGCTGTTCCTGGATGAGTATCCCGAGATGGATAAGTATCTGGAAGAGATCACCTACAAGTTCCAGAAGAAGATCGTCAAGGCCTGGCTGCTGGAAGGCCACCGTGTGGACGGCCGTGCCAAGAACGAGATCCGTCCCCTCAGCGCCGAAGTGGCTGTGCTGCCCCGGGTACACGGCTCCGGTCTCTTCACCCGCGGTCAGACCCAGGTGCTGTCCGTGGCTACCCTGGATACCCTGTCCGCCAATCAGAAGCTGGACACCATCTGGGAAGAGACGGAAAAGCGCTATATGCACCACTACAACTTCCCCGGCTACTCCGTGGGCGAGGCCAAGCCTGCCCGGAGCCCCGGACGGCGTGAGATCGGTCACGGCGCTCTGGCTGAGCGTGCCCTGCTGCCGGTGATCCCCTCTGCCGAGGAGTTCCCCTACGCCATCCGCGTGGTGTCCGAAGTGGTGTCCTCCAACGGCTCCACCTCCCAGGGCTCCATCTGCGGCAGCACTCTGGCTCTGATGGACGCCGGTGTGCCCATCAAGGCCCCCGTGGCCGGTATCTCCTGCGGCCTGATCCAGGACGATGACGG
>CALWXA010000066.1 GCA_944385395.1 uncultured Oscillospiraceae bacterium
GACCAGGGCCTCCAGATCGGCATAAGCCGGTGAATCCTCCCGATGCTGCCGAATGACATCATAGAGATCCGCCATGATGGGATAGTCCTGTGCCGTCAAAGAGGACACATCCGTATCCCAGGTGATATTGGCATATGTAGTTGTTTCTCACCCCAGTCAGCAGTTTCCTAATCACCTTTTCGCATGGGATTTTGTACAGATTCGCATTATATCCCTTTGCGGGTCCGATAGTTCTTCAGGTTTATAGGAATATGCAAAAAGCAAAAGAAGTGCGCAGCGCTGCAAACAATATGCGTAGTCCGAGAGGAAGATCACTCAATGCATGATCTTTGCAAAATGGCTTGCTGAAGACCCAAAAGCCGCAATTACAGGCATAGGGATTTCGGATGATGCAGTCCACCCATATCTTTGGAAATATTACCCAAATATCGTTTTTGTCTTTTTTATATATTGACATTCCGCGCACTCTTTGTTATGATGTTTGTGTAAAAGTCATGACATTTTACATTGTGGTAACCTCAATGGAGTATACAAACTGCACAAAAGCAAGAAAGGAGCATCCTATGAAAAAAAGAGCTTGTATTATCGCACTGGTTCTGATGCTGGTTTGTTCCCTGTTTGTACCTGCCTATGGGGCTGAGTCTTCCGGCAATGGATATCATATCCGTGACATTTATTATAATGGAAAGAAATATGAGTCTGTACTGTCGGCTCTTCATAAGCTGGGAACTGCCGAAGCATGTACCGTTATTTCTTGTCAGGCGTATGCACCTTTTACACAATACAGTGTTCACGCTACATTTGAAACAAAAAACTATGGCTACATCAGTGCCACCGGTGCCTCCCAAAGCGGTCGTTTTTCCGCTGGGCATACCAGCATAGAATCCCCTCCCGCCGTTTGCAGTAAGGGCGCAGATCAGGTGATTCTGTGCCGGAATATCAGCGGCGATGCAGTTATTTATGGCGATAGTAATGTTGAGCTGCATGCCCGTATGATCGTGCGCTGATAGACAACCGCTTCCACTTTGCCCATACCAAACACTTCCGCCCGGCTATTGCGTATATGTGATAGCCGGGCGGTCCCGTCAGGGGAATATACTGGAAGGAGGGTTCCTATGAAACGGCGTTATCCATGGCTTGCAGTTTTGTTGGTTCTGGCGCTGACCGCCTGCGGGGTGCCCGGTGCGTCCGGGCCGGACGCTCCGCCGCCGGTGGAGAGCAGCGCTCTGCCCCAGGACAACCGGGATACCAGTTGGGAGGTTTTTCCGGATGATACCGGGTGGTATGTCTGTATAGCCGGTACGGTGCGGTACTACGATTTTGCCTCCGGCCAGACCATGACGCTGTGCGCCCAGCCCGGCTGCTCCCACAGGGATGAGAGCTGCCAGGCGTGGCTGGGAAATGCCGCTGGGCTGGGGGTCTGTGACGGCACCATCTATGCCGCCCTCACCGATGATACCAGCGGCGCGCAGCTGGTAAGCAAGGATATCGCCACCGGGCAGATCACGGTGCTGGAGCGGTGGGACAATCAGGCGGGCACCTTTTATTCCGCCGCTATGGGCTGGATCTCCCGTGGAATGGCCATTGTTTATCTGACCCGCCAAACCCTGGAGCAGCAGGAGGACGGACTGCAGAGTTACCGCAAGGAGACCACCACATATCTCTATGACCTCTCTGCCGGCACGGGCCGGGTGCTGTTTACGCCGGAAGAAGGAGCGGGGCGGCGCCTGCTGGGCTTTACGGACCGGTATCTTGCCGTGTCCTATACCCTGCCGGAACAATCCCTGCTGAACCCGGAGGAATTTGAGCAGCAGTATGGTGAGAATGCCAGCTACGGCCGGTATGCTTACTTCAATACTCACTGTCAGCTGCTGCTGTACGATTTGTCCGACGGCACCCAGATCATCATCGCCGACCATGACCGGGACGGGTATATCATGACTGCCGACCCCTGTACGGCTTACGGAAAGGATTGTATCTACCAGTGCGGCGGCAATACGCTGTACCTGCTGGATCTGGATACCGGTAAGAGCCGGGCCCTTGTGACTATGGAGCACATCATCAACTATTGGCTCATGGACAATAAGGCCTTTATCCTTACGGATGAGGGAATGGACCATGAAACCTATATCCTTGACAATGACGCAAGTAAATCGGCCCTTTGGTGTGCCGACTTGTGGGACGGCCAAGCGGTGGAGCTGGAAAATGCCATGAATGATAGCGGTATGATCCTGAGCATCCACCAGGAGGGCGGCTCTTTCTTCCGTGGTCTGGGGCCCCTGGGCAGGTGTGTCATTTCCAAAGAGGATTTTTACGCCGGGCGGTATGACCAGGCGGTGGCCACGGGGTGATGGATATGGAGCTGCGTTTTCATCATATTGCCAAGCGGTACGGAGAAAAAGAGGCGCTGGGAGACATTGACTTCGCCTTGCAGCCGGGGATCTATGGCCTGCTGGGCCCCAACGGCGCCGGGAAAAGCACCCTCATGAACATTCTTGCCGGCAATCTCCGGCCTACCTTGGGGCACATCACGCTGGACGGGCAGGATATCGTAGGTCTTGGCGCCCGGTTTCGCAGCCGCCTGGGCTATTGTCCCCAGCAGCAGTCGCTGTACCCGGGCTTCACCGGGGAGCAATTCCTCTATTACATGGCATCCCTCCAGGGCATGCGTAAGGACGATGCCCGGCGCCGGATAAACTGGGCGCTGGAACGCCTGGATTTGCTGGATGCAGCCCGCCGCCCCATCCGGGACTGGTCCGGCGGCATGAAGCAGCGGCTTCTGCTGGCCCAGTCCCTGCTCCATGATCCGGATATTCTGGTGCTGGACGAGCCTACGGCGGGTCTGGATCCCCGACAGCGGGTGGCGGTACGCAATCTCATCGGCGAGATCGCCCGGGATAAGATCGTGCTGCTGTCTACCCATGTGGTGCAGGACGTGGAATACATTGCCGGGGAACTGATTCTGCTGCACCAGGGTGCGGTGCTCCGCCGGGGCACCCCCTGTCAGCTGACTGCGGAGCTGGCCGGGCAGGTGTGGGAACTGACGGTACCGGAAGAGCAGCTGCCCCAGATCCGGCAATATGGGGCGGTGTGCGGCGTCTCCCGCCAGAAGGACGGTGTGGGCCTGCGGCTGCTGGCGGCGGAGAAGCCGCCTGTGGATTGCCGTCCGGCCACGCCGGATCTGGAGGATGTGTATCTGCATCACTTTGGTCAGGGGGCGGCCTTATGATCTGGGAGATCCGGAAAATCACCGGGAGTGCCTGGCTGTGCCTGATCCTTCTGCTGGCGGTGTGCTGCAACGCCGTACTCTTTGCGCTCTATGCCACCGGTGACAGCCGGGGATATACAATCCCCCAGCTGCAGGAAGCCTTCCGGCAGGAGGATCTGCCCGCCTATCAGGAGGAGCTGTGGCAGCAGCTGCAGCAGGCGGCACAGGAGGCCACCTGGTCTCACTACGATGCCCTCCGCTCTCAGCTGGCGGCAGCCGATGCGGCATGGGAACGCACACAGCAGGCAGTTGGCTATCAGGAGTTCCGTGCCGCTCTGGTGGCAGAGGCACGGCTGAAACTGCAGCTGGGCCTGTTTGATGGATTTGCCGCCCGTTCCTTGCAGCAGGGGATCGCCGTGTATGAGACCCTGGAAGATACGTCGCCCCAGCCGGTGTTTCTGGGCGGGGCGGAGCTGCTGCTCTCTTTCCGGTTTTCGGACGCTCTGGCACTGCTGTTTCCGCTGCTCTCGGGGCTGATGCTGCTGACTCACGAGCGGGCAGCGGGCCTTGTGCAGCTCTCCCGTCCTGCCCGCTATGGCCGTTTCCGGTTATATGGCCGGAAGCTGGCGGCTGCTGCGGTGTTATCCGCAGCGGGCTTTGCTGCGCTCTATGGCGTCAATGTGCTTGTGGCCGGCCTGTTGTACGGCCTTGGAGACATGGACGTCCCGGTGCAGAGCCTCTATGGCTTTGCCGCCTGCCCCTACCATCTGACAGTGGGCCAGCTGCTGCTCTTTTGGGCAGCGGGGAAATTGCTGTGGCTCCTGTGCTGTACCGTAGGGATCCTAGCACTGTGCGCCTGGAGGAAACATATCGCTTTGGTGGTAGCGCCGGTGGCAGCGTGCATCGGCATTTCTGCCGTTATGGCAGAAAGTTCCCAGCTGTGGCTGCGGAACCTCAGCCTGTGGCAGCTGGCGGACGGGCAAGAGCTGTTCCGGGAAGCGATATGCCTGAACCTGGCGGGCCATCCGGTGGATCGGGTGGTGTGCGGTGCCGTTTTTCTGCTGTTGCTGATGCTGCTTTCTGCAGTTGCCGGCGGGCTGCTGTATAGCCATACGCCCCGGGGAGCCCGCAGTCGGCGGCTTCTGTCCATCACGTTTCCACGGCCCAGGCATACCCGGCTCCTGGTTCATGAATTGTATAAGGCTCTGGTGCTTCAGGGCGGTTTGGGTATCGTTCTGGTATTTTTGGTGGTGATGGCCCTGATCTACGGCCGGTTTACGCCGCCCTACAGCGAATTTGAGGCCTATTACCGCAACTATTCCGCCGTTTTGGCCGGTGCGCCCAATAAGGAGAAGGATGCGTATCTTGCATCGGAGAAAGCCCGCTTTGAAGCTCTCAATGACCAGCTTCTCCAGCTGCTGATCCGGTACCCGGACGGAACGGATTTCAATGGGGAGATCGAGGCGGTGCAGGATCAGCTGCGGGCCCAGGAAGCATTCCATATGGCCTGGAACCAGTACCATCAGCTGCGCCCGGGACAGACATATCTCTATCAGACCGGCTACCAGCGGCTGCTGGGCCCGGATGCGCTGAGACAAAATCTGCTGGAATTGGGCGGCGCATTTTTGACAATGGCTTTGCTGCTTTCCGGAACCTTCGCCGGGGAGCGCTCCTGCGGAATGGATGCGCTGTTGTGCGCCAGCCCCCGCCGCCGGGAGGTAATCCGCTGCAAAGCTTTTCTTGCGGCCCTGTACGCACTGGCACTGACATGGATCCTGTGGCTTCCCGGCTTGCTCACCGTGCAGGAGGCTTACGGAGCGTTGGATATGGCGGCACAGGCCAACAGCGTCCAGTGCCTTAGCCTTCTGCCGGACGCCTGGACCATCGACGGAGTGCTTGCGGCCCTGCTGCTGGGGCGGCTGATTCTGCTGCTGGCAGCCGCCGCCGTGGTGATGATGCTGTCGTACCGCTGCGGCACTGTTTCCACATTGCTGCTCTCTCAGCTTTTGCTGCTGGTGCCCACCGGAGCAGCGTATGTTCTTGTGTAACCGGCAAGGGAAGCAAAGGTGTCTGCTGCCTGCACAGCAGGGGCCAGGCAGTCAGGAGACACCTAAATTTCATGGAGCCCCTTTTTTGAGAAGATTTTGCAGCCGCAACATGCAGAAAGCATACTAACTCCATATCCCCAAAAGGTTTTCCCCCGTCCTTGCCAAATCGGAGCAAAGTTCGCTTTGCTCCGATTTTTTATTCCGCCACGCCAATCTGCGCCTGCGCCCTCCCTTCCATGGAGCAATCCCGTTCCGAATCCGCAAAAAAGCTCTCTTTCTGACGGAAAAACCCATAAACTCTTGTATCTTCTCTTGAAAGATGTTACACTTCATATTAGAATATCTCACCATTTTATTTGTTAAGGAGGTCAATATGAGCAAAAAACGCATTCTCTCCCTGCTGACCGCCCTGGTGCTGGCTTTGGCACTGCTGCCTGCCACGGCTCTGGCCCAGGACACCGTCACGCTCCCGGAAGGGGTAGACGCCGACAGCTTCGGCACCAACACCGTGTACTATGACGGTACCTACTACGCTACGCTGGCCCAGGCGCTCACCGCCGTATACATGAGCACCCCGGAGGAGACCGCCGTGGTCTACTGCAAGCCCGGCGCCGACGTGGGCTTCATGACCCATGGCCACGTGGCCGACGATCTCATCATCTACGGCAACGGGGCCTATGTCTCCAGCGGCGAAAAGGATCTGGAGATCGACACCTATAAATTTGACCGTGACACCGGCAAGCAGAGCAATTCCGGCAGCTTCCTGGACCAGAACATCACCGTTACCGTGAAGGATCTGGACGGCATCGCCGCCTGGGGCCAGCGGAATACGGACTACACCGTGAATCTGGTGTTTGAGAATTGCCAGAATATGCAGCGCATCTACTTCACCAATACCGCCAACCCCAAAGGCACGCTGAACGTCTCCCTCACGGGCTGCAGCTTTGACGGCAACCAGGGCAGCAATGTCAATACCGCCTTCTACACCAACGCTCCCGGCGATATTTCTCTGGTGGACACCGACTTCACGGACATTTCCGTGGCCTTGAATATCAACCACAAGTCTGCCGGGGTGCAGAACATCCTGGTGGAGGGCTGCATCTTTACCGATTGCGCCCTGTCCGACTCTCCCCAGGCCAGCACCACCAAAACCTATTCCGCCCCCATCCGCATCGTAGCCAAGGAGGGCGCCGCCACCCACCTGACGGTGAAGGATGTGACCTTTACCTACAGCAGGACCAACTGCGGCAATGGCGATATCCTGCTGGGCGACGGCCGGTATGATGCCGCTGCCGTCCAGGGCACCGTGACCCTGGCCATGACCGGCACCACCGCCCAGATCATGGTGCAGCAGGCCGGCTATTACACCGATGCCTCCGGCAGCAATACGAATACCGACAAGGCTGCCGTTACCAATGCCTCCGCAGAGGATGTAGTGCGGGCAGATAACGATACCCACTTCACAGTGGACCGCCACGACCAGACTGTCCTGCAGAACGCCAAGGCCGCCACCTGCACCACCGAGGGTTATACCGGCGATAAGGTGTGTGCTGTATGCGGCAAGGTGATGGAACAGGGCAAGGTCATCCCCAAGACTGCCCACACCTATGAGGACGGCAAATGCACCGTCTGCGGCGCCGCCGATCCTAATGCCGGCTCCCCGGCCACTGGCGACACCGCCCAGCCTCTGCTGTGGATCAGCCTGCTGGCAGTCTGCACCGCAGCTGCGGGTAGCTTGATCTATCGCAGAAAGCGCAGCTGAGCCTTTTTCCCCTCCGTTGAGCAAAAGAACACCGGCAGAAACTCTCTGCCGGTGTTCTTTCTTATATCTATACACCTATTTATATACTTACTTTGGCATGCCGTGCGCCGCTGGCTCGGACGATCCGCCGGTATACCACCAGAAATACCGCCAGCTGAGCCAGGAATGTAATGATCCAGGAAATGGGATAGGACAAATACAGGATCTCCAACGAATGGACTTCCCGGAACACCGTGGCGATCCATCCGATGCGGAAGCCGCACACGCCCAGCACGGAGATCAGCATGGGCGCCATAGTCACCCCCATGCCCCGGAGCATACCGGTGGTGGTGTCCATCAGTCCGCACAGCAGATACGGCAGAGCCACATAGGTCAGGCGGATCATGCCATTGGAGATGGCCGCTGTGGAATCGGTGAGATACACCCCCAGCAGCTGCGGTCCGAAGCCATACAGGAGCAGGCCCCCTGCAAGACCCGTAACCACACAGCAGGCGCAGCACAGCCACAGGATCTTTTTCACCCGGTCATAGCGCCCTGCGCCCATATTCTGACCTGTAAAGTTCAAGGCGGTCTGGCTGTAGGCGTCAAGGCTCACATATAAAAAGCCGTCCAGGTTGCCGGCCGCTGCATTGCCGTCCACCGCCACCGGGCCAAAAGAATTGATGGAGGACTGGATCAGCACATTGGAGATGGAAAACAGGGCCCCCTGGATCCCCGCCGGCAAGCCGATCCGCAGCATCCGCCGCAGCTGTGGCATGTAGAACCGGATCTTCCTCAGTTCCAGCCGGCATCCGTCCTTCCGGCGCATCAGGGCCCGGACCGTCAGTACGGCGGAGATACCCTGGGAGATCACCGTGGCCAGAGCCACGCCATCCACGCTCATGCCAAATCCCGCCACAAATACTACATTCAGCACGGCGTTGATGACTCCTGCCGTAAACAGGAACAGCAGCGGACTCCTGGTATCTCCGGCAGCCCGCAGGATGGAGGCGCAGAAGTTATAGATCATGGTAAAGGTGATGCCGCAGAAATAGATCCGCATATAGAGGGCCGACAGGGGCAGGGTCTGCTCCGGGGTTCCCATCATGGTCAGGAAGGACTCGGAAAAAACCACGCCTATCACCGTCAGCACACCGCCGCCTACCAAAGCCGTAGGCAGCGCAGTGTGGATCACCCGATGCAGCGTCTCCTGCTGGCGGCTGCCGATGGCATAGGCCACCAGAACACCGGCACCCACGCTCAAGCCAATGAACAGGTTGACGATGAGCATGGTGATGTCGCTGGTGGCGCCGACGGCACCCACCGCCGTACTGCCCCGAAAGCGTCCCACGATCACCAGATCCGCCGCATTGAACAAAAGCTGCAGCACGCTGGTCAAAATAATGGGAATGGTATAAGTAATGATGTTTGACAAAAGGGGCCCGTTGAGGATATCCCCGTGTTTATGTTTCATGCCGAACACCTGCCACAAGACAAATTCTTCATCATTATATGCCTTTGTGCTGAAAGTGCAATAGCTTTTTTCATCCTTTTCCCTCCAAATGCGGCTTTTCTCATCCTGCAGCGACAAAAAAAGGTCAGCCCCTGCGGCTGACCCAACATGTTCAGTATAGCACCGCCCACACAAAGAGTCAACTATTTTTGGTCATTTCACAGTGTTTCTGCGTTTTATATGAAAGAAATCGGAATAATTCATGCACTTTTCCTATTGCAACGCCCCCAGGGGCGTGCTATAGTATAGCCAGAAAGGGTGATACCAATGTACAGGTAAGTACCTGAAGGCTCAGCGAAGCAGGTCTGAGCTGCCGGACGCACAGCAGGCAACCGTGCCGGATCTTCCGACATATAAGCAACTCCCGCTTAGGGAACGAAAACCAAGGGAACCGGAAAGTCAACCATCGGAACAAAACCAACGGAATTCACGAAAACCAACGGAACAACTGGAAGTTCGCCAAGGAAATGTAGGAATCGTGTACCGGAATGGATCGGGGTTGTATCGGCTGAGGACGTCCGAGACTGCAGAAAGAGAGGTTAACCAAGGATGTTAGATAATAAGAATTCAGAGCGCTGACCCTTGATCGGGGATGCCGGGACGGCACAAACGATCAAGGGTCAGCGCTTTTTTTATGCCCATTTTCCCAGCAGCTCCCCTGCGTTCTGCCGATATTTCGCATTACGAAGATTTTCTCTTGCATTCCACGCCCCTTTATGCTACCTTAATATTATAAACCACTTTTGCAAAAGGGGGGCAATCCCACCATGCAGGGAGCCATGACATCTACTGCGCTGCGGCAGAACAACCGCCGGCGCATTTACCAATATATCTATGAAAGCCCGCAGCCTGTCACCAAGCAGGACGTGGCCCGGGCCCTTGAATTAAGCATGCCCACGGTCAGCAGCAATCTGCAGGATTTCCTCAGCGAGGGGCTTTTGAGCTATACGGGGACGTTGGCCTCTACCGGCGGACGGAAACCCCGGGTGATCTCTCTGGTATCCGACGCCCGGTTCTCCGTGGGCCTGTCCATTATGGATAATGCCCTGCGGCTGACGGCTGTGGATCTGAAGGCCCAGGAGCTGGCCCAGCAGAAGATTTTCCTGCCCTTTGCCCATACACCTGCGTATTACACCCAGGTTTCCCAGCTGGTGGAGGCATTTCTGGATGCGCACCCCCTGCCCCGGGAAAAAATGCTGGGACTGGGCATTACTTTTCCCGGCATCGTGGACCGAGAACAGCAGCGGCTGATTTTTGCCCCTACGCTGGGTCTGCGGGACGTGTCTTTGGAGGAAATCCGCCCCTATTTTGACCGGTATCCCCTGTTTATCGAAAATGATGCCAATGCCAGCGGCTACGCTGAAAGCTGGCTGCGCAAGAGTACCCGGAATCTGGTATACCTCTCCGTAGAGCGAGGTGTCGGCGGCGCTCTGTTCTTCAATTCCGGCCGCTATACCGGCGATAACGGGCGCAGCGGCGAATTCGGACATATCCGTCTGGTGCCCGGCGGCCGGCTGTGCCGCTGCGGCCGCCATGGTTGTCTGGAAGCCTATTGCTCCACCTCCCGGCTCAGTGATGATCTGGACATCACGCTGGATGAATTTTTCACCATGCTGGATAACGGCAATGATCAGATCGCTCTAACCTGGCAGCGGTATCTGAGCCATCTCACCGATGGGTTGGCCATGATCCGCATGGCGCTGGACTGCGATATCGTGCTGGGCGGCATGCTGGCCGCTCACTTGGAAAAGCATCTGGATACCATCCGTCGGGAGGTGTGCCGCAAGACCCTTTTTGACCATAACGGCGACTTCCTGACCCTGGACATGTTCCGTGCCAACGGCGCTTGTGTGGGTGCGGCCCTGCACCATGTCAACGATTTTCTCTCATCGTTCTGACGCTCCTCTTCTGAACGCTTCCTCGCCCTCTTTCTGCTTCGGCTCCTGCCACTTGCGGCAGGAGCTTTTTTCGTCCAAATATTTCTTTTTTCCTTTATATTTTTGATAAATTCGCCATTACGCACGCAAAATATATCCGTTTTTATCGTCAGCACACCCAATACGGCGATTTTTACAAACTTTCCGCATTTGTGGAGAATTCATAGAAATCCGGTTGACAGACAGGCAAAAATACAGTAATCTACCGGCAAGAACTTTCGTAAATGTATTTTACAAAATTGATTGGAACATGCAGAATTGTGTCAAACATTGGGAAAATAAGGAGGCATCATTATGGGAAAGAGACTTGTGACCCTGACCACCTGCCAGTGGGCGGACCTGCCGCTGGATGAGCTGTGCGCTCTGGCAGAAAAGATGGGTTATGACGGACTGGAGCTGGCCTGCTGGGGCAACAACCTGGATCTGGACCGTGCTCTGACGGATGAGAGCTACCTGCCCTGGGTGCAGGAGCAGCTGAGCAAGCACCATCTGGTGTGCAAGGCTCTGGCCACCCACATCATCGGCCAGTGCGTGGGCGACGCTCCGGACCCCCGGCTGAACAACTTCGCTCCTGCCGCTCTGGCTGACCAGCCGGACGCCATCCGGCAGTGGGGTATTGACACCATGAAGAAGGCCGCCGTGGTGGCCAACAAGATGGGCATCAAGATCATCACCGGCTTCACCGGTTCTCCCATCTGGAAGTATCTGTACTCCTTCCCCCAGACCACTGAGCAGATGGTGGAAGACGGCTTCAACGAGATCGTCCGGCTGTGGACTCCCATCCTCAACGAGTTCAAGAAGAACGATGTGAAGTTCGCTCTGGAAGTTCATCCCAGCGAAATCGCCTTTGACTATTATTCCACCAAGCGTCTGCTGGAGAAGTTTGCCGACCGTCTGGAATTCGGTCTGAACTTTGACCCCAGCCACCTGCTGTGGCAGGGCATCAAGCCCCCCCTGTTCCGGTCTGACTTCCGGGATCGTGTGTACCCCGTACCTATGAAGGGCGCCGCCGTTACGCTGGATGGCCGCAGCGGTCTGCTGGGCAGCCACATCGACTTCGGCGACATGCGCCGGGGCTGGAACTTCCGTTCCCTGGGCCATGGCGATGTGAACTTCGAGGAGATCATCCGTGTGCTCAACGACATGGGCTATGACGGTCCTCTGTCCGTGGAGTGGGAAGACAGCGGCATGGATCGTATTGCCGGCGCCACCGAAGCCGCCGCTTTCGTCAAGAAGGTAGACTTCGAGCCCTCCACCTTCAAGTTTGACGAAGCCATCGCCAACTGACGGAAAGAGAGGAACGATCATGGCAAAAGAAATCAAGTACGGAGTGGTAGGCGGCACCCTGTCGGCTTTTATCGGCGAGGTGCACCGCAAGGCCATCGGCTTTGATCCCCGGGCAGAACTGGTATGCGGCTGCTTCTCCGGCAATACCGAGAAGAACCGCGAAACCGCCAAGGCCTATGCCATCGCCGATGAGCGGATCTATCCGGATTATAAGACCATGGCTGCCGCTGAAGCGGCCCAGCCCGACGGCATCGACTTTGTCTCCGTCTGCACCCCCAACGTCACCCACTATGAGATCTGCAAGACCTTCCTGGAGGCCGGCATCAACGTGGTGTGCGAAAAGCCTCTGTGCTTTGAGGTGGAGCAGGCGCAGGAGCTGCAGGCTCTGGCCAAGGAAAAGGACCTGCTGTTCGCTGTGACCTATACGTATCCCGGCTATACCATGGCCCGCGTTATGCGGGAAATGATCGCCCAGGGCAAGATCGGCAACATCGCTGCCGTCAACGCTGAGTACGTACAGGACTGGCTCATCAATGAGCTTGCCCCCGAAGCCGGCGCTCAGGAAAATCTGTCCGTGTGGCGCAAGGACCCCAAGGTCTCCGGTATCTCCAACTGCGTGGGCGACATCGGCACCCATATCGAGTGCTTCGTCCACTATGTCACCGGGCTGAAGATCAAGCGCCTGGCTGCTACTACCAATAAGTACGGTCACGCTCTGGACCTCAACGCCAACATTCTGGTGGAGTACGAAAACGGCGTCAACGGCGCTTACTGGTGCTCTCAGATCGCTGCCGGCCATTATAACGGCCTGGTGGTTCGGGTCTTCGGCGACAAGGGTGCTCTGGAGTGGCATCAGGAGCAGCCTGATACCCTCTGGTACACTCCCAAGGGCCAGGCCATGCAGATGCTGACCCGGGGCGGCTTTGGCTTCGACGGCGAGGCCGGCGGCAACAGCCGTCTGCCTGTGGGCCATCCTGAGGGTCTGTATGTGGCCTTCGCCAACATCTATCGGGATTACGTGACGGCCCTGCTGGCCAAGAAGGCCGGTGAGCCTTACAGCACTGATTCTCTGACCATGGTGGACGATGGCGTCAACGGCGTGAAGTTCGTCCACGCCGTGGTGGACAGCGCCGCCAAGGATTCCGCCTGGGTGGAACTGTAAACAACCGTGATTTTTTGCAGCAAAAGCTGTGGAAGATAAAATTCTGAAGGAGGATATCCCAACATGAAAAAGTACCTTGCACTGATGGTTGTCCCCGCTGTGCGCAGCAAGTTCAAGAAATCCAAGAATTAAGGCAAAGGTGTCTTGCATCATGAAAACGTATCAGGAGATCGGCGTCATTCCCTATCTGGGTGCCGGCAGCAACGAACCGTTTGCTTTCAAATACTATAATCTCGACGAAGTGCTGGCCGGCAAGCCCATGCGGGAGCACCTGAAGTTCGCTCTGAGCTATTGGCACACCATCTGCGCCGAGGGCGTGGATATGTTCGGCAGCGGCACCATGGACAAGAGCTTCGGACAGACCGATCCCATGGCCAAGTTCCGTG
>CALWXA010000067.1 GCA_944385395.1 uncultured Oscillospiraceae bacterium
GATGGTAGGCGAGGGGCTTGAGGTCATGAAGTAGCGGGCACGGGACGGCATGACCATGGTGGTGGTGTCCCACGAGATGTGCTGCGCCCGGGAGGTGGGCAACCGTGTGCTGTTCATGGACGCCGGCAAGATCCTGGAGCAGGGCACTCCCGAGGATATCTTCGAGCATCCCCAGTGCGACCGCCTGAAGGACTTCCTGGCCAAGGTGCTGTAAGAATCACAAAAGCGTAAATATGACAAACCCCTGGGAAGGACATGTGTCCTTCCCAGGGGTTTCTTTCAGTTGGGGAACAGCGGCCGGGAGATGGCGATGCCGTCCGGCCCGTCCCGGTACTCCAGGCTGCCCAGGAAGAGGTAGTATACCTCCACCCGCAGGGCGTCCTGCTGCCGCTGCACGGCGCAGGCCACCGGTACCCCCGGCACCTGCCAGGAATAGAGCCCGGCGGAGCGGCGGCGGATGGCCGTGCGTTCCTCGTCGGTGAGGCCCTCCCCCACCACCAGCGGGTGGAGGCACAGCGCCGTCAGCACCGCCGCCACCGCCGCCAGGCAGGTCAGGCGCACCGCCAGACGGCGGCGGGACTTCACCAGCGCCAGACAGAGGCGGGCCAGCAGCTCCGCCAGCAGCAAGACCCAGGCGATCTGCCAGAGCCAGACGAGAATGGTCAGCAGGGTTTCCATGCTTGTCCCCCCCTCTTTCTTACTGCGCTTTGTCCTGTGCAAGCCTTGCAGCGCTGCCGCCCACAGGTACGAAAAAGCCATATCTCTTTTCCGCCGGCAAAAGTGCTTGTTACTTTTGCTGCCGCTCCATGGCTTCCTGGGCGCAGCGGACGGCGGCCATGGCGTCGGAGCCGTACCAATCGGCGCCCATGGCCCGGGCGTAGTCCGGCGTCAGTACGGCGCCGCCCACCATCACCTGCACCCCCGGCGCTTCCTTGCGCAGCAGCCGGATGGTGCGCTCCATGGCGGGTACGGTGGTGGTCATCAGGGCGCTGAGGCCCACCAGGGGGGCTTTGAGCTCCTGCACCGCCTGCAAAATGGTCTCCGGCGGCACGTCACGGCCCAGGTCCGTCACCGCAAAGCCGTAGTTTTCCAGCAGCAGCCGGACGATATTCTTGCCGATGTCGTGGATGTCCCCCTGCACCGTGGCCAGCACCACCCGGCCGTACCGGGGCTCCTGAGCCGCCGGCAGGCAGCGGCGGATCTCCTCAAAGGCGGCCTGGGCGGCCTCTGCCGCCATCAGCAGCTGGGGCAGGTACACCGTCTTTTCCTCGAAGCCACGGCCCACCTGATCCAGGGCGGGCACGATCTCCTGAGCCACCAGATCCATGGGATCACGGCTCTGGAGTGCCCGGGCGGCCAGCTCCCCGGCCTGACGGGCAAGGCCCCGGCAGATGGCACGCTGCAACGTCTCCTCCTCCACGGGAGCCGGGGCAGCGGTTTGCTGCTGGGCGTCCATGAAGGCGATGTACCCGGCGCAGTTCTCATCCAGGGCGTGGAGGGCCCGGTGGGCGTGGTACATCCGCAGCATATCCGGCGTGCCGGGGTTCAGAATGGCCGCCGAGAGGCCCCGTTCCAGAGCCTGGGCGAAGAAAGCGGCGTTCACCGCCTCCCGCCGTGGAAGGCCGAAGGACACGTTGGACACCCCCAACGACACGGCGCAGCCCAGCTCCTTGCGGATGCGCTCCACCGTTTCCAGCGTCACCGTGGCGGCGTCCGGCTGGGCGCTGACGGTCATGGCCAGGGGATCGAACATCAGATCCTTTTTGGCGATACCGTACTGCGCCGCCCGGTCCACGATCTTCCGGGCAATGGCCATCCGGCCCTCCACCGTGTCGGGGATGCCCCTCTCGTCCAACGTCAGGGCCACCACCACGCCGCCGTACCGCTTGGCCAGGGGGAAGATGGCCTGCATGCTCTCCTCCTTGCCGCTGACGGAGTTGATGAGTGCCTTGCCGTTATACCGCCGCAGGGCGGCAGCCATGGCGTCCACATCCGCCGTATCGATCTGCAGCGGCAGGTTCACCACCGCCTGGATCTCCTCCATCACCCGGGGCAGCACCTGCGCCTCGGTAAGCTCCGGCAGGCCCACGTTCACGTCCAGCACCTGGGCTCCCTGCTCCTGCTGCTGCAAGGCCTGGGCGAGGATATAATCCATATCCCCGGAGCGCAGTGCCTCCTTCAGCCGCTTCTTGCCGGTGGGATTGATGCGCTCGCCGATGAGCACCGGGTCGGTACCGATGGTGACGGCGTGGGTGTAGGAGCTTACCACCGTCAGCCCTTTGTCCACGGCCTGGGAAAACACGAGTCCCTGTGTGGCGGACACCATAGCCCGGATGTGGTCCGGGGTGGTGCCGCAGCAGCCGCCCAAAATCCGGACGCCCTGCCGGGCCATCTCCGCCATGGCGGCGGCGAAGGCCTGGGGGGTGACGTTGTAGAGGGTCTGGCCGTTCCGGCTCTCCGGGAGCCCGGCGTTGGGCTTCATCAGCACCGGCACCGAGGCACGCTCCAGAAGCTGCGCCGCCACCGGCAGCAGCTGCCGGGGGCCCAGGGAGCAGTTGGCGCCGATGGCGTCGGCCCCCATGCCCTCCAGCAGGGCGGTCATGGCGGCCGGGTCTGCGCCGGTGAGGAGCTTGCCGTCGCCGCCGTAGGCGTTGGAGACCAGCACCGGCAGGTCGCTTTGCTCCTTGGCGGCCAGCAGCGCCGCCTTGGTTTCGTAGCTGTCGGACATGGTTTCGATGAAGATGAGATCCGCCCCGGCCCGGACGCCGCAGCGTACCAGACGGGCGAACCGCTCCACCGCTTCTTCAAAATCCAGGTCCCCGTAGGGACGCAGCAGACGCCCGGTGGGGCCCATATCCAGCGCCGTCCACTTGGGCTGGGGCGCGGTGCTCTCCGCCGCCGCAGCACGGACGTGGGACACCGCCAGCGTCACCAGCTGCTGCAGCTCCTCCTCCGGCAGGTTCAGGGTGGGTGCGCCGAAGGTATTGGTGTTCACCACATTGCTGCCGGCGTCAAAATACGCCCGGTGCAGACGCCGCACCACCTCCGGGTGGGTGCGGTTCCACTCCGTGGGGTCCTCACCGGGGGCCAGGCCCTCCGCCTGAAGGAGGGTCCCCATGCCGCCGTCCAGATACAGTAGATGTTCGTTGAGATATTCCCGCAGGTTCATGCTTTCCTCCTGAATGCACAGTTTTTCTGCCCGCAGCTGCCGCAGCCGCCCTTCTCATGGCCGCTGCCCCCCACCCCCACGATGGCGGTGACGGACTTGCCGGGGCGCATCATGCAGCTTTCGGTGAGGTACAATCCCAGCTGCTTTTCGCACTCCAGATAGGCGAAGAGGGGCTTTTGGAAGGTCAGGGGCAGATCCCCGTAGCCCGGGGAGAACCGCCGCTGCAGCGGCCCGTATTCCGCCGCCAGATGGTCGCAGAATGCGTCGCACAGCGCCTCGATGCGCTCAGCCCCCAAGGCTTGGAGCATCAGGCCCCGGGCCGGGGAGAGCCGTCCGTACCGGGCGATGAGCCGGTCCAGCTCCAGACCCACGGTGGCGGCCATCAGCACGGCGCAGCGACAGTCCCGCAGCGTGGCGGCCAGGGACCGGGACGCAACCGTCAGCGGCCCCAGATGTACCGTGTCCCCCTCTCCCTCCACCGGTACCGTGGTATAGCACACCCTGCCCCGGATCACGGCAGCGCCTTCCTCCGCCGCCGAACGGGCCAGGGAGAGCACCTCCTCCGTGGGGGCACGGCAGGCGGCGTAGCGCAGCATTTCCTGCAGATCCACCGGCGGCAGGGCCGATTCCCAGCGCTGGGTCATTTGCCCAGAATGTCCGCGAGGTTGCGCTGGATGAGCCGGGCCACCTGGGGCTTGTTCATGGTGTAGACGTGGACGTTGGTAACGCCGTTGGCATAGAGATCGATGATCTGATCCGTGGCGTAGGCCACACCGGCCTGGAGCATGGCGGCGCTGTCGCCGCCGAAGCGGTCCACCAGGGCCTTGAACCGCTGGGGCATATGGGAACCGGAGAGCTGGATGGCACGCTTCACCTGATTGGCGTTGGTGATGGGCATGATGCCTGCCACCACCGGCACGGTGATGCCGGCTTCCCGGATCTTGTAGAGGAAGTTATAGAGGAGGTTGTTGTCAAAGAACATCTGGGTGGTGAGGAACTGGCAGCCTGCGTCCACCTTCTCCTTCAGGTGACGGATGTCCTCCTTCTGGTCGGCGCTCTCGGGATGCACCTCCGGATAGCAGCCGCCGCCGATGCAGAAGCCCTGGAGCTCCCGCACCAGATCCACGGCGTAGCGGTAATCCCAGGTGCTGCGGTCAGCGTCCTGCATGTCCTGGGGGATGTCGCCCCGGAGGGCCATCACGTTCTCCAGACCCGCTTCCCGGATCTCCCGGATGCGCTGGGCCACGGTCTCACGGGTAGAGGACACGCAGGTGAGATGGGCCAAGGTCTCCACGCCGTGACGCTCCTTGATCTCCCGGGCCAGGGCCAGGGTATAGGCGCTGGTACCGCCGCCTGCGCCGTAGGTAACGGACATGAAGGCCGGATGCAGCTGGGCGATCTCCTCCACTGCCGCTTCCACCGAGGCGAAGGCCGACTCCGTCTTGGGGGGAAATACCTCAAAGGACAGGCTGGGCCGTCCGCTTTGCAGAATGTCAATGATCTTCATAAACTTCACTTCCTTGCGTATGTATCCTTTGAATTATATGCCATTTTCCCTTTTTCGGCAAGGAAAAACAAAGGGGCGTAAAAATTTTTTTCCTTTGTTGCACGCAGTTGGGCAACAAATGCGGGGTTGCAGAGGGTATAAGTAGGAGGTGTTTTACCATGAGCAACCACAATCGTCCCGGTGTCATGTTCTATTTTGAGCTGCGGCCCTGTCTCAAGCGCCTGTCCCTGGCGGAAAAGGGCGCCCTGTTCGAGGCCATCTTAGACTACGGACAGGATGGCGTATTGCCGGAGTTCACCGGTCTCCTGGCGGTGGCCTGGGATTTCATCCAGCCCCGGATCGACCAGGACCGTCAGCGGTATGAGCAGCTTTGTCTGCAGCGCCGGGCGGCGGCCATGAAGCGCTGGGATGCACATGCATGCAAGTGATGCCAAACACAAACTCAAACACAAACTCAATCTCAATCTCAAACTCAAACACAACGTGCATCATTTGCATCCTTCTGCATTTTGGTGTGGAAAACTCCGGAACGTACTGTGGCAGAAGAGTTTATAGAACGTATGTTCCATCGAACAAAGGTTCGTTGCCCCCTTCCGGGCGCTGACTGGGGTTATGGAACGCATGTTCTATCGAACAATCGTTCGCTATATCCTCTGTGCGCTGGCTGCAATTATGGAATATATGTTCTATCAAACAAATGTTCTATATGTCCTTCCAGGCGCTCACTGCACTTATGGAACATATGTTCTATCGAACAAATGTTCATCACTCCCCGCCGGGCGGCCATTGGCGAACAGATGTTCTATTAGATGCCCCCTCCATGCCCGGTCCCCTGGAAGCGGAGCGTTGGTTTCTCGAACAAATATACGAGTACGGAGCAGCAAAAAAGGAAGTCGAAACTTTGTTCGGCTTCCCCTCCACCCCGGATGGCCCGGGGCTTTTGAGAACAAATGTACGATGTTCCTCAGCTCTTGCCGTGGATCTGACGGCCGCAGCGGGGGCAGGTAATGACGATCTTCCCCTTGCCACGGGGCACACGGCAGATGGCGCCGCAGCCGGGGCAGGTAAAGTACTTGTGGTCCTTATCCTGGCTCTGGCGGCGGATACCGCCCAGACGGCCCTTCACAGGCCACCAGATCTTCTGCAGAAACCAGGCGTTTTCCGCCCGGCGCTGGGGCAGGTTCCGGGAGAACATACGCAGCAGCGCCAGGATCAGCAGCACTGTGGTGATGAAGTTGAGTACCAGGCCCACCACGCTGTCCACCGACAAAAACAGCCGCACCACATTGAGCACCACTGCCGTCCACAGCAGGGCCAGGCTCAGCTGGTCATATCCGTTGCGGCCATACATGAAGCGGGAGACCCCGTTGATAAATTTCTGCCAAAGACCCATACCCGTCTGCCTCGATTCCCTTCCCGTTCCGGCAGCGCTGCCGGAAACGTCTGTATAACGGCATATATTTTACGCCAAAGATCCGCAAAGGACAAGAGCCGCCGTGGAAAATTCACAAATTGGTTACGATTGTCCCGGCCTTTCTTTCGTTGCAATCCCGGCCCTTAGGCGGTATAATACAACTAAAACCGCTGGAGGGACGGCGGAGCGGTTCCGCCGGTCCCCCCTATCTGAAAAGCGGAGGGGGCGTCCGGCCCGATGGGACGAAAGGGCGGCTGCGCCGGTAGGGCCGGAATGCTGCCGCCGCCTTGCTCCGCTCGCTCTTATCCTATGTTTCCGCCCAGCCGGCGGTGCATTTCCAAAAGAAAGGAAGCTCATCATGATTAAGATCGCCCCTTCCATCCTCTCGGCGGATTTCGCCAATCTGCAGCGGGACATCCAGCGCATCCACAGCGCCGACTACGTCCATGTGGACGTGATGGACGGGCTGTTCGTGCCCAATATCTCCATCGGCCTGCCGGTGGTGCAATGCATCCGTCCGGTGACGGACCTGCCCCTGGATGTGCACCTGATGATCGATCGGCCCGTGCGCTACGCAGGTCAGTTCTGCGATGCCGGGGCGGATCTCGTCACCTGCCATGTGGAGGCGGACACGGAAAGTGAGATCCTCCGTGCCCTCTCCGACATCCACAATCATGGCAAACGGGCCGGTGTTGTCCTGAAGCCCGGCACCCCGGCCTCGGCGGTGCTGCCCTTCCTGGATGCGTGCGACCTGGTGCTGATCATGACGGTGGAGCCGGGCTTCGGCGGCCAGAAGTTCATGATGGAGATGCTGCCCAAGATCCAGGCGGTGCGGCAGTACATCGACGCCCTGCATCCTGAGTGCGAGCTGGAGGTGGACGGCGGCGTGGATGAAAAGACCGCACCGCTGTGCATCGCCGCCGGCGCCAACGTGCTGGTGGCAGGCTCCGCCGTCTATAAGGCGGAGGATATCCCCGGCCGCATTGCGGCGCTCCGGGGCTGATAAAGGAGACAGACTATGGAATATTTTCCCGCACCCCTGGAAAAATTGACAGAGCAGTTTGCCGCCCTGCCGGGCATCGGCACCAAGTCCGCCCAGCGCCTGGCCTTCCATGTGCTGGGCCTGCCCATGGAGAAGGCCCAGGCCTTTGCCGACGCCATCGTGAGTGCCAAAAAGGGGGTCACGCTGTGCCCGGAATGCTGCGGACTCAGCGCCGGGGGCCTGTGCCCCATCTGCGCCTCCCCCAAGCGGGACGGCTCGGTGCTGTGCGTGGTGGCGGACCCCCGGGACGTGATGGCCATGGAGCGTGCCCGGGAATATAACGGCAAGTACCATGTGCTCCACGGCGTTCTCTCCCCCATGAACCACGTGGGACCTGACGATCTGCAGATCAAGCCCCTTTTAGAGCGTGTGGCCGCCGGAAGGGTGGAGGAGGTCATCATGGCCACCAACCCCGACACCGAGGGCGAGACAACGGCGCTGTACCTCTCCCGGCTTTTGAAGCCCTTGGGGGTAAAGGTCACCC
>CALWXA010000068.1 GCA_944385395.1 uncultured Oscillospiraceae bacterium
GGACAAGGGCATCGCCGGTTTCCGCTGCGATGTCATCAACCTTCTGTGGAAGGACACCCTGGAATCTGCACCCAAGAAGCTGATCCTCACCGGGTCGGAGCACTACATCTCCCGGCCGGGGCTGCATCCCATCCTGCGGCAGCTGCGGCAGGTGCTGGATGAGTACGACGCTTTCTCCGTGGGTGAAACGGTATTCGTCACCACGGAGATGGCACGGGATCTGTGCGCACCGGAGCGCCGGGAGCTGAACACCGTGTTCGGCTTCGAGCACATGGAGTGCGATCAGCGGCTGGTGAAATGGTTCAAGACGCCCCTGCGCTGGAGCCGGTTCATGAAGACCCTGGCCCGGTGGCAGCAGGAGGTGCCCTGGAACACCGTATATCTGGAAAATCACGATCAGCCCCGGTCCATCCCCCGGTTCGGGTCCCGGAGCTACTACATGGAGTCCGGCAAGCTCCTGGCCACCCTGGTGCTGACCCTGCGGGGCACGCCCTTCCTCTATCAGGGCCAGGAGATCGGCATGGACAACTTCGATTTCACCTCCATGGAGCAGGTACAGGATGTGGAGTCCCACAACATCTACCGGCTGATGAAGAAGCTGGGGATGCCCGGCGGCATGCGCTGGAAGCTGATCCGCTCCACCAGCCGGGACAATGCCCGGACCCCCATGCAGTGGGACGCTACCCCCGGCGCCGGGTTCACCCGGGGTAAGCCCTGGCTGGGCATCAACGGCAACTACAAGAGCATCAATGTGGCAGCCCAGAAGGATGACCCCCATTCCCTGCGCAGCTGGTACAAGAAGCTCATCGCCCTGCGCAGCAAGACCCCTGCCCTGCTGCACGGCGAATTCCGCCTGCTGCAGGCCACCGATCAGCTGGCGGCCTATCAGCGCATCGGAGAGGATGAGACGCTGACCATCCTGCTCAACTGCAGCGATGAAATGCAGAAAACACCCTATCACGGCCAGACGGTATGCTCCAGCTACGGCGGCACCGCCTTTGACGGCACGCTGCTGCCCTGGGAGGCTGTGATCCTGAGAGGAGTGGAAACGCCATGACCAAGCGCAACACCTACTGCTTCGGACTGGGCACCGTGGGACGGGACATGTTCTATTCCCTGGAATCCATGTATCTGCTGACCTTCCTGACGGAGGTGCGGCAGCTGGACGACGCCATGCTGGCCGCCGTGGGCGGCGTGCTGACGGTGCTGCGGATCCTGGATGCCTTTAACGATCCCGTTACCGGCATCATCATCGACAATACCCGGTCCCGGTGGGGTAAGTTCAAGCCCTGGATCCTGGCCGGCAGCCTCATGGCCTGCATCTTCCTGCTGCTGATGTTTGCCGATCTCCCCATCACCGGCGCAGGCTATGTGATTTTGTTCGGGGCCTGCTATGTGCTCTGGGACATCAGCTACGGCGTCAACGACATCGCCTACTGGTCGCTGCTGCCTGCTTTGAGCACCGATCAGGCGGCACGGGAAAAAATGGGGGCCTTTGCCCGGATCTGCGCCAACATCGGCATGTATGTTGTGGTGGTGGGCGTGCTGCCCATCACCGGAGCCCTGGGGGACGCCGTGGGCAGCGCCCAGCAGGGCTGGTTCCTCTTCGCCGCCATCGTCTGCGTATTGATGCTGGGCTTCCAGCTCTTCACCCTGCTGGGTGTACGGGAGGACCGGCAGCATTACAAAACCGAGGAGCGCACCACGCTGCGGGATTTCGTACATGTGATCTTCGGCAACGATCAGCTTTTGTGGACCAGCATCAGCATGATCCTCTTTATGATCGGCTACTGCACCACCACCAGCTTCGGCACCTATTTCTTCATCTATGCCTACGGCGACGAGGGGATGTACTCCGTATTCGCCGCCATTCTGGGCGTCAGCCAGCTGGTAGCCCTGCTGCTGTTCCCCAAGGTTTCCGCACGGTGCAGCCGCCGCAAGCTCTACGGCATCGCCACGGCGTTGGTGGTGGCAGGCTATGTGGTGTTCTTCTTTGCTCCCATGAACATGCTGCCCATCGGCGTGGCCGGAGTACTGCTGTTCGTGGGTCAGGCCTTCATTCAGACCCTGATGCTCATGTTCCTGGCCGACACCATCGAGTACGGTCAGTGGAAAATGGGACGGCGCAATGAGTCCATCACCTTCTCCCTGCAGCCCCTCATCAACAAGCTGGGCGCTGCCATCGCCACCGGCGTGGTGACCATCACCCTCATCGTCTCCGGCATCAACAGCGCCGCCGACGCCAGCGAGGTCACCCAGCAGGGCCTGTGGATCATGAAGAGTGCCATGATGCTCTTCCCCCTGGTGGCCATCGTGGTGGGGTATCTGGTATACCGGAAGAAGTACCGCATCGATGCGGCGCTGTACCGGCAGATCGTGGCGGACCTGACGGAACGGGGGCAGCTGAAATGAGCTCCAAATGCGAAAGCTGCCAATATTTCGTTTACGACGACATCTATGACGACTACGTGTGCGACATGGATCTGGACGAGGATGAGATGGTTCGGTTCCTTTCCAGCCAGGCCGACGACTGTCCCTTCTGGCGGCCCGGAGACGACTATCGCACCGCCCGGCGGCAATAAGACACTGCGCTCTTCCCCATCGGAAGAGCGCAGTCTTTTTGTCCCCTTTTGGCTTTACTTTCCCACCCAATATGCGCTATAATAGCGAATAACGACCAACTGGGGAGCACCTGTCTGATCCCACCATTTGTCTGCTGGGCAGATGGATGGGGGCAGCGGTCAAAAAGCGTCTTCCCCGGCTCCTTCCCGCCCGGCCAGTTCATCCCGGCTTCCGGCAGAGATGCCTCGAAATATCGGGGCCGCAGGGAGTCCTTATTTTCGTCAGGCCGTACAGGCTGCGGGAAGGATATGCGGGAATACCGCAATTCGTATGTTTCTGGAGGTATATATGCACGAACCTACGCTTATGATCATGGCTGCCGGCATGGGCAGCCGTTTCGGCGGGCCCAAACAGCTGACGCCGGTAGACCCGCAGGGCCATCTCATCATTGATTTCTCCCTCTATGACGCATGGCAGGCCGGATTCTGGCAGGTGGTGTTCATCATCAAAAAGGAGATGGAGGAAACCTTTGAGACCCACATCGGACGCCGGGCCCGGGAGCATTTCCAGGTGCACTATGTCTATCAGGAGCTGACGGATCTGCCGGAAGGCTTTACGGTGCCGGAAGGACGGGTGAAGCCCTGGGGCACGGGACACGCCATCGTCAGCTGCCGCCATATGGTGGACGGCCCCTTCGCCGTCATCAACGCCGACGATTTCTATGGGCCCAGCGCCTTTACCGCCATTTATGATTTCCTCGCCGCCAACAAAGATCCCCACCTCTATGCCATGGTAGGCTACCGGCTGCGCAACACCGTGACGGAGCACGGCAGCGTGGCACGGGGCATCTGCCAGGTGGAGGACGGGATGCTCAAGGGCATCACCGAGCGCACCAAGATCTTCCAGCGGGGCCGGGATGCCGCCTACACCGAGGACGGCGAGACCTTTGTGGACATCAGCGGCGACACCCTGGTATCCATGAATCTGTGGGGCTTTTCCGCCGACATGCTCCGGGAGCTGTGGGACCGGTTCCCCGGTTTCCTGGAGAAAAATGTGCCGGTGAATCCCCTGAAATGCGAGTTTTTCCTGCCCTCTGTGGTGGATGAACAGATTCAGGCCGGCACCGCCGGTGTCCGGGTCCTGCCCTGTGAGGAGACCTGGCACGGCGTGACGTACCGGGAGGATCTGGAGGGTGTGTGCCAGTCCATCGCCGACATGAAGGCCCGGGGCATCTACAAGGAGGAGCTCTGGGGATGAACGCACCGACAGATCAGCAGATGCTGGAGATCCTGTCCCTGTTTGCGCTGGAAGGGCCGGTGGTCTCCTGTGAACCTTACGGCAGCGGACACATCAATACCACCCGGATGGTCACCGACGCCGCCGGAAAACGCTACATTCTCCAGCGTATCAGCGAAAATGTATTCAAGGATATCCCGGCGCTGATGGAAAACATCCAGATGGTCACCGACTATCTGCGCCGGCAGAATCCCGACCAGCGCCGGGTGCTGTCGCTGGTGCCTGCCAAGGACGGCAGCAGCTATGTCCGGACTCCCTGGGGGTACTGGCGGGTCTACCACTTTGTGGAAGGCTCCATCTGCCTGCAGCAGCCGGAGACACCCCGTGATTTCTATGAAAGCGCCATCGCCTTCGGCCGTTTCCAGCAGGAGCTGGCCCACTTCCCGGTGGAGCAGCTCCATGAGACCATTCCCGACTTCCACCACGTTCCCCACCGTTACCAGCGGCTGCGCCAGGTGCTGCAGCAGGATCCCATGGGGCGGGCCAGCCAGGTGCAGGAAGAGGTGGACTTTATCCTGGCCCGGGAGCAGGAGATGGGCACCGCCCAGCGAATGCTGGAAAGCGGTCAGCTGCCGGTGCGGGTCACCCACAATGACACCAAGCTCAACAACGTACTCTTGGACGCTGCCACCCGCAAGGCACTATGCGTCATCGATCTGGACACGGTAATGCCGGGACTGAGCATCTTCGATTTCGGCGACTCCATCCGCTTCGGCGCCGCTACGGCTCCCGAGGATACCACAGAGCTGGAGAAGCAGAGTCTGGATCTGGAGCGGTTCCGGGTCTACACCCGGGGCTATCTGCGCTCCTGCCCTGATCTGACGGAGACAGAGCTGGAAATGCTGCCCATGGGGGCACGCACCATCACCCTGGAATGCGGTATGCGCTTCCTCACCGATTATCTGGACGGCGACCACTATTTTGCCGTTCACCGGCCCCAGCACAATCTCATCCGCTGCCGCAGCCAGCTGCAGCTGGTACGGGACATGGAGCGCAAATGGCAGGATATGCACCAAATCGTTCAGGAGGAGCATCTGTAAAGATACCCCTCCACCATGCCTGTGTCGGGAGACAGGTCATCCACAGCAAACCCGTAATCCCAACGGTTATCGACCGTAATCATACCATCTGCCAATTTGATGAAGGAGGATATCCCATGCTGCACTACGAATTCATTGTCGCCCAAAATCCGGAGGAGGCAGGCAAGCTGGCTGCCGACATTTTCCAGGAGATCCTGCTGGCCAAGCCCCGCTGCGTGCTGGGTCTGGCTACCGGTTCTACCCCCCTGCCCCTGTACCGGGAGCTCATTGCCCGGGAAAAGGCCGGGCAGCTGAGCTTTGCCCAGGCCCGCAGCGTCAATCTGGATGAGTACAAGGGTCTTGGGCCCGATCATCCCCAGAGCTACCGGCGCTTCATGCAGGAGAATCTCTTCGATCACATCTCCATCGATCCCGTCAACACCTATGTGCCGGACGGCCTGACCCGCAACAGCCAGGCCATGTGCGCTGAATACGAAAAGAAGATCGAGACCCTGGGCGGTGTGGATATCCAGCTGCTGGGCATCGGCCACGACGGACACATCGGCTTCAATGAGCCCTGTGACTTCTTCCCCGCCGCCACCCATGAGGTGGAGCTGGAGGAGATCACCCGCCAGGCCAATCAGCGCTTCTTCGATTCCATTGCGGAAGTTCCCACCGCTGCCTACACCATGGGTATCGGCACCGTCATGTCCGCCCGTCAGATCCTGCTGATGGCCACCGGCGCCGACAAGGCCGATATCCTCAGCCGCGCCCTGCTGGGGCCCGTTACCCCCCAGGTTCCGGCCTCCATTCTGCAGTTCCATCCTCATGTCACCGTTATCGCCGACCAGGCTGCCGCCAGTCTGATCCGCAGATAAAACCATTCCGGCGCAGGAGGCATGCACGTTATGAACTATCTGGGCATTTCCTACGACATCCAAAACGTACCGGTGCTGGATCCGGATTTCATTCCCCTGGGCGTCTGGGTGGACGCCTACCTCAAGGACGCCCGTCGTCCCTTCTCCGTGGCGGTGGAACGGGAAGGCGGAAAGATTTCCGTATTCCATTCCTTTTTGCGGGACGAATCCTACGCCCAGGCCAACGAGCGCTATGTGGAGCGGCTGGTAAAATTCCTGCTGTGGAGCGTGGGCGGCTGGCGCGTATATCTGTGGGGCTGCGGCAAAGAGGCTGCTGCTCTGCGCCAGGCCTATACCCCCCAGGGCCGCCGGGGTTTCGATTATGGATTCATGCTGGACGTATACGAGCGGCCCTTTGAGGTAGTCATCGTTGACCGGCAGGAGGATTTCCCCCAGGTCAATGAGGCCACCGTGGCCGCCGGCGGACATCTGGAAGGCTGCCGCATCGGTTTTGATGCAGGCGGCTCGGATCGCAAAGTCTCGGCAGTGGTGGACGGCAAAACCGTCTATTCCGAAGAAGTGGTCTGGTTCCCCAAACTCAGTGAGGATCCGGACTATCAATACCGTGAAATCGTCACCGCTCTGAAAACTGCCGCATCCAAAATGCCCCGGGTAGATGCCATCGGCGTGTCCTCCGCCGGTGTATTCATCGGCAACGCTCCCATGGTCTCTTCCCTCTTTATCAAAGTACCCCGGGACCGCCGGGAAGAGGTCAAGACCATCTATGACCGGGCCGCCCGGGAAATCGGGGAAAACATCCCCATTGTAGTGGCCAATGACGGAGACGTAACGGCTCTGGCCGGTGCCATGAGCCTGAGCACCGGGTCCGTGATGGGGCTGGCCATGGGCACCAGCGAGGCCGTGGGCTATGTAGCGCCCGACGGCAACCTGCTGGGCTGGTTCAACGAGCTGGCCTTTGCCCCGGTAGATCTCAATGAGCAGGCCATGGCAGACGAATGGTCCGGTGACCGGGGCGTGGGCTGCAAATACTTCTCTCAGGATGCTGTGATCAAGCTGGCTCCGGCAGCGGGCATCCGGCTGGAAGAATCCCTGTCCCCTGCGGAAAAACTGAAAGTAGTACAGGAGCTGGCCAATCAGGGCCATCCCGGCGCTTTGCAGATCTATGCCTCCATCGGCGCATATCTGGCCCACACGCTGGTTCTTTACAGTCGGTTCTATCCGCTGAAGTATCTGCTGGTGCTGGGCCGTGTGGCCTCCGGCGCCGGCGGCGAGCTGCTGATCCGGGAGTGCAACCGCATCCTGCAGGAGGAATATCCCGGACTGGCCCAGCAGATCCAGGTGATGCTGCCGGATGAAAAGACCCGCCGGGTTGGTCAGTCTGTGGCGGCAGCCAGTCTGCCGGAATTGAAAGCGTAAAGAAAGAGGGAGACAGGAATGCTTTTCAAAAATGCCATGATCTTCCGGGGCCGTGCCTTTGTCCACGGCAGCTTTTCCGTGGAAAACGGGCGCTTTGCCCGGATCCTGGACACCGTGCCGCAGGAAGCGGGTATCGATCTGGAGGGGGCATATGTGATCCCCGGTCTGGTGGACATCCACAACCACGGCAATTCCGGCGCCGATTTCTCCGACGGTGATCTCCAGGGGCTTCAAACGATGGCCGCCTATCTGGCCGGCAATGGCGTCACCTCTTTTGCTCCGGCATCCATGACGCTGCCCTATGACGTACTGGCCCGGGCTTTTGACACCGCCCGGCAGCTCTATACCCAGCGTCCCGCCGGGTGCGCCCGGCTCATGGGCATCCAGATGGAAGGTCCCTTCTTTTCGGAAAAGAAAAAAGGCGCTCAGAACGGCGCCTATCTGAAAGCCCCGGATTTTGAGGCCTTTCGGCAGCTATATGAAGGATGCGGCGGCCTGATCCGCATCGTGGATCTGGCACCGGAGCTGCCCGGCGCTGTGGAATTCACCCAACAGGCAGCGAAGCTGTGCACCGTATCGGTGGCCCACACCGACGCCGACTATCAGCAGACGCTGGCGGTATTCCAGGCAGGCGCCACCCATCTGACCCACCTGTACAACGCCATGCCCTCCATCCATCACCGTAAGCCCGGCCCCATCGGTGCCGCTTCCGAGTGCAGCCAGGTCATTGCCGAGCTGATCTGCGACGGACAGCACGTCCATCCCAGCTCTGTGCGTATGGCCTTCCGGCTGTTTCCGGGTCGGATCTGTCTGGTGTCCGATGCACTGCGGTGCTGTGGCATGCCTGACGGGGAGTATGAGCTGGGCGGGCAGCAGGTGTTCCTCAGCGGCGGCATCGCACGACTCTCCGACGGCACCATCGCCGGGTCTGCCACCAATCTCTATGAATGTATGCGCAACGCTGTGGCCTTCGGCATTCCTGTGGATCAGGCCATCCGCTCCGCCACCATTCTTCCTGCCCGGCAGCTGGGCCGGGAGGCGGAGATCGGCTCCATTGAGCCCGGAAAGCTGGCAGACTTCGTGGTCTGTACCGCTGATCTCCAGCGCAAGGCAGTTTATCTGGGCGGAGAACAGCTGGCATAAAATCAAAAAGAGGCCGAACTTTTGTTCGGTCTCTTTTTTTACCCTTTTTTGCCGGATTTTCAGAAATTACCAGGCCGGCCAATGGCATATTTGGTTTTCAGGCGCACAAGATATGTCTGCGATACCCAACGAGCGATGTAACCTCGCTCAAACAACATGAAAGGAGCAAACGATTATGTCTAGCAAGAGCAGCAACAAGCTGAACATTCCTGCGGCCCGTGCCGCCATGGACAAGTTCAAGATGGAGGCCGCTTCCGAGGTTGGCGTCAACCTGAAGGAAGGCTACAACGGCGACCTGTCCAGCCGTGAGGCCGGCAGCGTGGGCGGCCAGATGGTCAAGAAGATGATCGAGGCCTACGAGAAGAACCTGTAACCTGGCTCTTTTTCCCTGCAGGAGCTCCGCAGAAGCGGAGCTCCTGCTTTTTTGCAGTCCGCTTTCGCATTTTTTATACAGTATTTTTCCTTTACAAAGAAAAAACTTTCCTGTATATTTATATGTATACGATATGCAAAAGAGGGGGCAGCAGCATTGAAAACAGCCCAGCATCGGATGGCTCTGGTGGCAGCTATTTTAGGCAACGCCATCTGGGGATTCAGTTTCCTGTTCACCAGAACGGCTCTGCAGGTTCTGTCCGTGCCTGCCGTACTGCTGAGTATCCGGTTCGTTTTTGCCTTTTTTCTCATGTCCATCCCGCTGCTGATGGGCAAAGCCCAGTTCTCCCTGAAAGGGAAAAAGTGGGGTGCGCTGCTGCTGTTGGGCTTGGTGGAGCCGGTGTGTTTTCTCTTTGAGAGCTATGGCATTTTATACACCAACGCCACCTTTGCCGGCGTGGTGATGTCCGTCTCCCCCATCGTATCCATCTTTCTGGCAGCCATTTTCCTGCGGGAGTTTCCCAACCGGCTGCAGCTGCTGTTCTGCTTTGTGCCGGTGGCCGGTGTGATCCTGATGGCCATATCCGGTTCCCAGTTGGGCGTGGTGACGCCGCTGGGTCTGCTGCTGCTGATGGGCAACTGCATCACCGCCGGGGCCTATCGGGCCGTGAACCGAAAGTCCAGCCAGGAATTCTCCGCTTTTGAGCGGACCTACGCCGTACTGGGGATCTCCGCACTGGGCTTCACGCTGGTGGCACTGGTTCAGCTCAAGGGAGATCTGAGTCCATACCATACGGCACTGGCCGATCCAGCCTATCTGGGCTGCGTGGCGGTGCTGGCCGTTTTCTGCTCGGTGACGGCGTATCTCCTGGTCAACTACAGCAGTGCCCACATGAGCGTAGCCAAAATTTCCGCTTTCGGAGCGGTATCCACACTCTGCGCAGCCTTTGCCGGCATCGTATTCCTGCGGGAACCCGTCTCCTGGCCTATGCTGCTGGGTGCGGCCCTGGTGATTCTGGGCGTGTGGCAGGTAAATCTCCGGGGACAATGATCCCGCAAAAGCATGGTAATTCAATTTAATGGGGATACTTTCCCCTGCTGGAGGAACATATGTTGAGATCTGTGAGTGCACAGGACGTCTATGACTACGTCCGTAAAAAGATCATTTTCAAGGAGCTGTTTCCCGGAGCCAGGATCATCGAAGAGGACCTGGCCGCAGAGCTGCACACCAGCCGCACCACGGTACGGGCGGGGATCATGCGCCTGCACTACGAAGGGCTGGTGGTGGTACAGCGCAACCGTGGCGCCTTTGTTGCCCAGCCCAACTGGGTGGACATGAACCACGTCTACACCGCCCGGCGTGTATTGGAACTGGAAGTGGCACGGCTGGCGCTGCCCCGGATCACCGACGAGGCCATCGCCCGGATGGACCGGCTGCAGGAAAAGCTCATCGCCCTGGAGCAGCGGTACTCCATGGCCGAATACGTTAAGCTGAACCAGGCCTTCCACTGGGAGCTGATTCAGGCCGCCGACAACGAGTATCTGGAGAAATTCCTCAGGGAATTATTCAACAAGTCTGCCATTTTCCTGATTTTTTATGATAATTCCAACTCCGGCAAGCTGTCCATCAAGAGCCATCAGCGGCTTTTGGACGCCCTGCACGCCCGGGATGAAGCCGCTTTGCTGGACGCCGTGGTGGGCGACATCAAGTGCGCCACCGATTGCATTACCATCTCCTGATGAAACGCCAAAAAAAGGAAGCCCCTACAGGGCTTCCTTTTTTCATGTCTTTTGGCACAGTTCCCGCAGCACGGCCCGGAAGTAATCCCAAACCGGCTGCATGGTATCCAGGTACAGATGCTCTGCCGTGGTATGGGCGCCCCTGGATTTGGGGGCAAAGCCCACGCAATCCATGCCGGGCACCTCCCGCACCATGATGCTCTGTTCCACGGAGCCGTTTTCGATCTCCTGCACCATATCCCGGCCGTTGAGCCGGCGGAACACGGCGGCGCACAGATCCCGCAGGGGCGAGTCCTCCGCCGCCGGCCAGGGCGGCGTTGCATCGTTGGCGGGATGGATGGTCACATCCGTCAGGCGGCAGATGGCTTCCAGGCGCCGGATCATGGCGCTGTGATACTCCTCCCGGTTATAGCGCAGGGAAAATTCCCCTTCCCACAGGCCTTCCCGGTAATCCGCCCAGCTCAGCAGCGCTGCCGCCTGGATCCAGGCGGGATGGGCGGCATGCCGACGCTGCACATCATAGAGGATCAGCAGCATCAAATCTGCCAGGGCTCTGGTATCCGCAGCAGCGGCGCCCTGGGCACCCTGGTCCCAACTTTTTTCCAGCTGGTAGCCCGGGTCCGTCTGGGCAAGCTCGTCGGCAAATATCTGATCCAGCTCCGCTACCACGTCGTCAGCCTTAGCCTGCAGCGTCCGGGGCACCAGTACGGAAAGGCACAGGTTATCCGGGATATTCCGGCGGGAACCGCTCATCTCCAGGCGGCTGAGCCGCACATCTCCCAGGCGGCACAAGGCATCCAGCAGCCGGCCGCCCAGTTCCAGGGCACTGCCCCGGTTCTTTCCGGCCTCCAGACCGGCATGGCCTCCCAGCAGGCCCCAGATGGTCACCGTCAGGCGGGGATCGGAACGCTCCACCACCGTGCAGCACCGGGACAGGCGGAACTTTTCGCCGCCGGCGGCGCCGATCACCAGCACGTCCGGGTCGCCGCAGTCCATATTGATGGCCCGGCGGGCCTGGATGCAGCCAAAGTCAAATTGCTGGATACCCACCAGTCCGCTCTCCTCTTCCACCGTAAAGAGCAGTTCCAAAGGCGGATGAGGAAAGTCATGGGGTTCCATCAGCGCCATCATATGGCACAATCCCACGGCGTTATCGGCACCCAGAGAAGTGCGGTCTGCCCGGAGAATATTGCCCTCCCGGATCAGGCGGACAGGCTCTCGGTCCATGTCCAGCGCCACATCTTCCTCTTTTACGCAGACCATATCCATATGGCCCTGGAGCAGCAGCGGCGGGGCATCCTCACATCCGGCAGCAGCCGGAACGCGCACCAGGATATTGCCGGCGGCATCCTGCTGCGCCGCCAGATCATTCTGCTCCGCCAGTGCCAGGATATGCCGGCCCAGGGTCTGTTCGTTGCCCGTGCCATGGGGAATGGCGCAGATGGCCTCAAAGTGGCGCATCAGTTCCCGGGGCGCCACCTCCGCCGGACAAATACAGCGCTCCGCCATAACTCAGCCCTGATAGTACTTTTCGATGGCGGTCTTGGGATCCACGTAGGACAGGTGGTGCTTCAGCGCCGTCTCCTCCAGCGTCAGCTGGCCGCGATAGGTGGTCAGGCCGCGGCGCAGGTGCGCATCGTCCAGCAGAGCACGCTCCACGCCCTTATTGGCCATAGCCAGTGCATGGGGCAGCGTGGCGGCAGACAGGGTCTGGGAAGCGGTGCAGGAGAAGCCGGAGGGAATGTTATCCACGCAGTAATGCATGATGCCTTCCTCCACAAAAACAGGATCGGTATGGGAGGTGGAGCGGCAGGTCTCGATGGCGCCGTTGTCGTCGCAGGCCACGTCCACAATGAGGCTGCCGGGCTTCATGAGCTTCAGGTCCTTGCGATACACCACATGGTCCTTGCGGTTCTTGGCCCACAGAATGCAGTTGAAGAGCACGTCGGTCCGCTTCAGGCAGATCTCCAGGTTTTCACGGTTGGACTGCATGAACTCCACGTTGATGGGCAGGTGCTTCTTGGCCTCCTCCATGGCGGGCCAGCTGACATCCAGCATGGTGACCTTATTGCCGAAGGCGGAAGCCAGCTCCGCCACGCTGACGCCGGAAGCGCCGCAGCCGAGAATGGTGATCTCCGGCGTAGCCACGCCGGCAGTGCGGTTGAGGAGCAGGCCCTTGCCGCCATGGACGGACTGCATGAAGTACAGTGCCGCCACAAAGCCGCCCTTGCCTGCCAGGATGCTCATGGGCACCAGGGCCGGGAAGTGGCCGTTATCATCATCGATGTCCTCATAGGCCACGGAGGTCACGTTGCGCCGCAGCAGCTCCTTGGTGGCTTCCAGGTGGGCATTGGAATGCAGGTAGGTAAAGACCACCTGGCCTTCATGGAACAGATCAAACTCTGCAGGCTCCACTTCCTTCACCTTATAGAGCATATCGCAGCCACGGTAGACTTCTTCACGAGGCGTCAGTTCGCCGCCGGCGGCAATGTACTGTTCGTCAGAAAAGCCGCTGCCGGCGCCGCAGTTGTGCTCGAACAGGACCCGGTGGCCATCCTGGACAAAGGCATGCACAGCGGCAGGCGTTGCCGCCACACGGTACTCGTTTTCCTTGATTTCTTTGGGCAGACCGATAATCATACATGAACCTCCTAATGAATTTGACATCTGGGTTTTATTTGTCGTTGACCATGAAGCATGCCACGTGATGGCCCGGGGAAACCTCCACAAATTCCGGGTTGCTCTGGCTGCAGCGTTCGGTGCAGTACTCGCAGCGGGCTGCAAAGCGGCAGCCGGGCTTGGGATCGATGGGGCTCGAGACCTCGCCGCGGATCACATGCAGCGTCTTCTGACGGCTGCGCAGCAGATCCGGTTCGGGGATGGCGATGAGCAGCGCATAGGTATAGGGATGCAGCGGATTGTCAAACAGCTCATCGGAGCTGGCCATCTCCACGCAGGTGCCCAGGTACATCACCATGATGTGGTCGGAGATGTGTTTGACCACCGACAGGTCATGGGTGACGAACATATACGCCAGTCCCAGCTCCTGCTGCAGGTCCATCAGCAGATTCAGGATCTGGGCCTGGATGGACACGTCCAGAGCCGACACCGGTTCATCGCAGACGATGAACTTGGGGTTCAGGGACAGTGCCCGGGCGATACCGATGCGCTGGCGGCGGCCGCCGTCCAGCTCGTGGGGATAGGAGTTGGCATAGCGACGGGCCAGGCCCACCATATCCATCAGCTCCGCCGCACGGTTGAAGGTCTCGGCACGGCTTTTATAGACCTTATGGATGAGCATGTACTGGGCGATGACCTCGATCACCGATTTACGGGGGTCGATGCTGGAATAGGGGTCCTGGAAAATGATCTGCATTTCCTTACGCAGCGGATGCATTTTCCGGGCGTTATAGTTGGTGATATCCACGCCGTTATAATAGATCTTGCCGGCGGTGGGCTCGATGAGCTTGAGGATGGTGCGGCCCAGTGTGGACTTGCCACAGCCGGATTCGCCCACCACGCCCAGGGTCTGGCCGGGATAGAGCGTCAGGTTGATGCCGTCCACGGCATGGAGATACGAACCGCCCTTGAGCTTGAAATATTTCTGCAGATCCACCGTCTGCAGCAGCGGCGTGCGCCGGACTTCCTGGGTCATTTCGCTCCTCCCTCCTTTTCACTGGGTGCTGCAAACAGGTGGCAGCAGATCTTGTGGGTGCCCTCCGTATAGACCCCCGGGTGCTCCTGGCGGCAGATCTCCATGCAGGAGGCGCAGCGCTCGGCAAAGACACAGCCCTTGGGCAAATCCGTGGGGTCGGGCATCAGGCCGGGGATGGGCTTGAGCCGGGATGTACGGGAGGACAGGTTGGGGATGGAATCAAACAGGCCCACCGTATAGGGATGATGCTTTTCCGCCAGGAAAATGTCCTCGGCGGTGCCGGATTCCACGATCTCACCGGCATACATGACGCCCACGGCGTCGCAGGTCTGGGCCACGATGCCCAGGTCGTGGGTGATCATCAGCATGGAGGTACCCAGACGATCCCGCAGTTCCCGGATCATGGCCAGCACCTGGGCCTGGATGGTAACGTCCAGGGCCGTGGTGGGTTCGTCGGCGATCAGCAGCTCCGGCTCGCAGCACAGGGCCATGGCAATGACCACACGCTGCTTCATGCCGCCGGAAAACTGGTGAGGATACTCTGTCTTACGGGAGGGCATGATGCCCACCAGCTTCAGCATCTCGTCCACCCGGTCCTCCACCTGTTCTTTGGTGAGGTCCGGATTGTGCAGGCGGATGGCTTCGGCGATCTGCTCGCCCACGGTATACACCGGGTTCAGCGCCGACATGGGGTCCTGGAATACCATGGAGACCAGGTTGCCCCGGATGGCCTGCATCAGCGTTTCGTCCAGCTCCAGCACGTTTTTGCCGTTGAACAGGATCTCGCCGCTGAGGATCCGGCCGGTATTGGCGGGCAGCAGGCGCAGTACGGAAAGCGCCGTGGTGGTTTTGCCGGCACCGGTCTCGCCCACCAGGCCGAAGGTCTTGCCCCGCTCAATGGTCAGGTCAATGCCGTTTACTGCTTCCACAGTCTCCAGGTCCGTCTGATAGACCACCCGCAGGTTCCGGATATCCAGGATGGGAGCACCCTCCACGCCCTGAAATTCCGGTGTTTTCATGGTTTTATCATGTTTGCTCATACGCTTTTTCCTTTCCCGCCGTCAGGACTTGAGGTGGGGATCCAATGCATCCCGGAGTCCGTCGCCCACCAGGTTGATGGCACAGGCCGTCAGCACGATGGCCAGCGACGGGAACAGCAGCAGATGGGGCGCTGTGGTCAGGAACTCCCGGGCTTCCGAGAGCATGGCGCCCCATTCCGGAGCCGGTGGCGGCATGCCCAGGCCCAGGAAGCTCAGGGTGGACTCATAAATGATGATCTTGGCCACGTTCAGCGTGGTATTGACGATGATCACGCCTACGGAGTTGGGCAGGATATGCTCAAAAATGATCCGGACACTGCGGGCACCACCGGCACGGGCGGCCTCCACATAGTCCACTTCCGAAAGCGTCAGCACCTGGGAACGGACCAGACGCACATAGTTGGTGAAGAACGTCAGGGTCAGGGCCACCATCAGGTTCACGAAGTTGGCACCCAGGGCGAACACCACCGCCATGGTGAAGAGAATGTCCGGCACGGACATGAAGATGTCCAGGGAACGCATGATCAGCGCATCCACCTTGCCGCCGAAAAAGCCCGCCACGGCACCCAGAATGCTGCCGAACACGCAGGAGGTAACGGTGGCCAGCACCGCAATGCCCAGGGAGGTCTTACCGCCGTGGATGACACGGGCCAGCACGTCCCGGCCATAGCCGTCGCAGCCGAACAGGTGCTCCAAAGACGGTTTGGCCAGATAATTGGCCCAATCCTGCTTGCCCACCAGCTCATAGGGAACGAAGATGGGGCCGATGATGACCACTGCCGCTACGATCAGCAGCATGATCATACCGATGACGGCACCCTTGCTCTTCCGGAACCGACGCCAGATCTCCTTGCCCTGGCTGGCCTTTTTATACTGCACGGCGGGAGAAGCTGCTTTATTCTGATCCATATATGCTCCTCCTTACTTTCTGGATTTGGTGTACTTGGCCCGGATGCGGGGATCCACATAAGCGTAGGCCACGTCCACAATCAGCATCACCAGGGTGAAGCAGATGGCGATGAGGATGGTACCGGCAATGATCACCGGCTCATCCTTATAGTTGATACGCTCCACGATGAGGCTGCCCACGCCGGGGATGGAGAACATCTCCTCAGCCACCACGGCGCCGCAGATCAGGGTGCCCAGGCTCAGGCCCACCTGAGTGATCACCGGCAGCAGAGCATTTTTCAGCACGTGCTTCCAGATCACCTGCTTCTCCGGCACGCCCTTGGCCCGGGCGGTACGCACGTAGTCCTGCCGGATGGATTCCAGCATGGAGGACTTGGTGAACCGGAAGTTCTGGGCTGCCGGCGGAATGGCAATGGCCAGGGCCGGCATGATGTAATGTTTGAATGACCCGATACCGTAGGATGGCAGCACGTTCAGCCATCCGCAGAACACGAACAGCATCACCAGGCCCAGCACGAAGGCCGGAACCGCCGCCAGCAGGAAGGCTATGATGGATGGGATGGTATCCCATAGCTTATACTGTTCCACCGCCGCCTTGATGCCCAGCGGAATGCCGATGATGGCCGAAAGGAACACACCCAAAAACGCCAGCTTCAGCGTAATGAGGTAGCGGGGCAGGATCTCCGTAAAGGCATCCTGCTTGGTGACGTAGGAAATGCCAAAATCCTGATCGAAGATCATATTTTTGACATAGCGGACGTATTTCTGCAAAAACGGGTCGTTATACCCGAGTTTTTCGTTATAAGCATCGATATCCTCCTGGGAGACGCCTGTGCCCAGGATCGCCTGCCCCGGATTGCCGGGGGTAATGTTCATCACCGCATAGATGATCAGCGTGACGCCGAGGATCGTGGGGATCAGAAACAGGATTCGTTTGATGACAAATTTGTACATGGGACCCTCCACTTGTCGATATAGGAGCGGCCCGGCGCCCCGTCAGGAAACGCCGGGCCTTCTTGTATCAGCCTATTGCGTTGACAGCTGCGGACCCGCTCACTCAACCCAGGACCACTGGCTGATATGATAGTACGTGGGGCACACGCTGGGCACGTTGATCCGCTCAGACCAGGCTGCACCGTTGCCGGTATGCAGGATGGGCAGGATGGTATCGGTATCCATCACATAGGCCCACAGCTTGGTGTAGATCTCCTTGCGCTCGTTGGTATCCGCCGTGGCAATACCGTCGGCCACCAGCTGCTCCATCATCTGCCAGTCGAAGGGGCTGTCTTCATGGGCATAGTTGATGAGGTACATGCCAACGGACTCAGAGTGAACCTGCTGACGGATATTGTTGAAGTCGTAGTTGCCTACGTCGCCGAAGACCGCCAGGTCATAGTCCTGAGAGTACATCCGGGGACCGATGACGGCGTATTCCTGCACCACCACTTCAGCCTTCAGGCCGATCTCAGCCAGGTTGGACTGGATGACCACAGCCTCCTTGGCACGGGGGGTAGAAGCGTCGCCGTAAGTAATGATGTCGCCCACGGGGATGCCGGCAGCCATGTCGGCCTCAGTATAGCCGGCTTCCAGCATGCACTGCTTGGCTTTCTCAATGTTGTAGTCATAGGTCTGGAAGCCTCCCTCCGTATAGTCCGGAGCGGTAGCTACATACTCATGGGGCATGTACTCATAGGCAGGCGTACCATAGCCGGAGGTAGCCGCCATGACGCAGGCTTCCTTGTTGATGGCCCAGGCAATGGCTTCCCGGACCTTGGGGTTGGACAGGATGCCGTTGTTGGTGGGAGACAGGTAGTTCACCGCCAGCCAGTGGATATCATTGGCCTTCACCATCTGGCAGTTTTCACCGGCTTCCGCCTTGACAGCCTCCCACTCGGTGGTGGGCACATCGGGGAAGTAATCCAGTTCGCCGTTCTTAAAGGCGATGACGGCCGCATTGTTATCGGCGATCACCTGGTAGCGCACCTTCTTGATGTTGGGAGCGCCGCCCCAGTAATTCTCATAAGCCTCCAGGTCTGCACCGGTGGCATCGAAACCCTTCAGGATGTAGGGACCCGTACCGGCGGTATGGCCGGCGATGCCGAATTCCTTACCGCCAGCAGTAGCCTCGGTATACTCGGCCTTGCTGTAGATCTTGACGGTCCAGAAGGTATGGGCAATGGCGGAGTTGGGGTAGTCCAGATGCATGACCACGGTCTTCTCATCCTGGGCCTCCACCGAATTGATGAAGCTGGTAACGTAGTTGAACCGGGAGTTCTCCTTGGCCTTTTCGTAGCTGAACACCACGTCCTCAGCCGTCAGAGGATCCCCATTCTGGAAAGTCGCATCCTGCAGCGTAATGGTGTAGGTCAGACCATCTTCGCTGACCGCCACATCCTTGGCCAGAAGATTGTAGTAGCCGCCGTTGGCTTCGTCCAGGCCGTACAGGCCTTCGAACACATCCACCCAGGTGATGCGCATGTCGTTCTGCAGCGTGGTGGCCTGCCAGTCACTGGACTGGAGCGCCGACGTCAGGCGCATCTGCAGCACCTTTTCACCGGTCTGTCCGCCGCTTCCTCCGTCGCCGCAGCCAGCCAGGACTGCAGTCATCATCAGAAGCGCCAGCAGCAAAGAGATTCCTTTTTTCATGTGCGTAACCCTCCTCAGTCGTTTTTGTCCCACATCAAAACATGATTGGATATCAAGATTGTATGCAATATGGGATTAAGCTCACCATAGCACTTTTGTGCAGTCTTGTCAACGAATCTTGTATACACTTTTGCATTTTCGTCCATATTGCTTAAACGCGGGGGTTTTTTTGGTGGTTATTGACAAGAAATCAAATGGGAGGGGTGCACATAGTGACAGATGGCGCAGAAAAACAGGGTGCCCGGGCCTTGAAGGTCCGGGCACCCTGCCGGTGCTTTTGATTGGCGATTATTGACTCTCCTGCTGCCGGAAATGGAGCAGCGCCGCCCCCATGGCGGTGGCAAAGGGCGCGTCCTTGGGCACGAAGAAACGCAGGCCGTACAGGGCGCCCACGGCATCCAGGATCTGCTGGCCCTGCTTCAGGGAAGCCAGGGAACCGGTGACCACCACGTCCTGGAGGGACGTATTCCGGCAGGCAAAGGCCGCCATGATGCCCACCGTCTGGAACACGGTATTCACCAGGCCCAGGGCCAGGTCGGAATCGGTAGCGGCATGGTCCAGCTTGCCGAAATTGGAGGCGGTGACCGTAGGTGCCAGAGAGGAAATGCGGCTGCGGCTGATATCCCCGATGGACAGGTCCACATGGTCCAGGTGCCCGTCCTCTGCCAGCGCAGCCACGGCACGGATATCGCCCTGGCCCACCAGCCGGGAGGCAAGGCCCAGCAGAGTGCCGCCGCCTACGCCGCTGCCGCCGATATGCTCCATCCCATGGGCAGCGGAGGCACGGACAAAGGCCGTACCGGTTCCCATGCTCACCACCAGCGCCTCCTCCAGGCCGGAGAGGTACAGTCCGCCCAGGCCGATGGCATCAAACTCTGTCACCTTGACGGTGGGAATATCAAAAATGTCCCGGTCCACATAGGACGCACCCACGCCGGACAGAACGATCCGGGCAATGCGGTCCAGCGGGATATGGCTGGTGTGCAGCAGCTGGCCGATAGAGCCATACAGCGATGTGATCTGGTCACTGGCCCGGATCTGCCGGGCAGCCAGCAGCTTCTGCTTTTCGTCAAAGGCCACGATCTTGGTGGTGGAGCCACCCAGATCAATACCCAATATGATACCCATAGCGGTTTCCTCCTACGGCGGGATTTGGCTGGATTATACCATAAAATATCCGGCGGTGCTACCCTCCCGGTTCAAGGGGGAAAAGAAAAATCCCGGCACCAGACGGCGCCGGGATGCAGAGTTGGAATTTCATGTTCAGACCTTCTGCTTGGCCTTCTTCTCCTCCCACTTGGTGACGCACAGGGCGCAGGAGATATCACCGGTAACATTCAGGCAGGTACGGCCCATATCGAACAGGCGGTCCACCGCCACAATGAGGCCGATGTAAGCCACAGGAATACCGATGGCCTGCAGCACCATGGCCAGCATGATCATGCCGGAACCGGACACACCGGCCGTACCAATGGAAGCCAGGGTAGCGGTGATCACTACCAGCACCATCTGGCCCAGGGTCAGCTGGATGTTGGCACAGGAAGCAATGAACACCGTGGCCACGCACTGATAGATGGCGGTACCGTCCATGTTGATGGTAGAGCCCAGCGGCAGCACGAAGGACGCCACATCCTCATTGGCTCCCAGATCGTTGGCACACTCCTTGGAAACCGGCAGCGTAGCGGCGGAAGACGTGGAGGAAAACGCAAACATCATAGCCGGAGAGGCCAGCTTGAAGAATTTTCCGGGGCTGGTCTTGCCGAACACCCGAACGGCAGTGGAATACACCACCAGGGCGTGGATGATGTAAGAAATGTAAGCGCAGGCCAGCACCAGCGCCAGGCTGCCCAGGATCTCTGCGCCCTGAGTAGCCACCACCCAGGCCATGTAGGTAAAGACGCCGATGGGAGCCAGATTGATGATGAAGTGCATCAGCTTTTCAATCACAGAATAGGCCGAAGCAGCGAAGTCACGGCACAGCTTGCCCTTCTCCCCTGCCGCCATGATGGCACCGCCCAGAAACAGGGCAATGACGATGACCTGCAGCATATTGGCGGTACGGAATGCCTCCCACATGTTGCTGGGGAAAATGGCCACGATGGTAGCCATCAGGCCCTGATATTCCGGAGGCTTATAATCGGCGCTGCCCAGCTTCTCGCTGAGATCCGGGAACAGCCCGGCGCCGTTGAAGATGCTGGCCATCACCAGGCCGATAATACAGGCAATGGCGGTGGTGCACAGGAAATAGGCCATCGTTTTCACACCCACTGAGCCCACCTTGGCCATATTGTCCATGGAGAGAATGCCGTCGATCATGCTCAGCAGCACCACCGGCACCACGATGAACTTCAGCAGATTGACAAAGATATCGCCGAAGGGCTTGAGATACTGCTCGGTAAAGGCCTGGGTCTTGGTAAAGTAGCAGATCAGGCCCACAATGACGCCCAGCGCCAGAGCAATGAAGATCCGGGCCGGCAGGCTGAGTTTTTTCTTGTTCATGGTATTCACCTCTGTTCCTTTCTTCCCCCTCAGGGGGTCCCCCTTTTTGAAATTCCATGTAGATTATACCATAAGGTACCGGTCAAACGCAAAGTATCTGCTAAAAATCGACTGTATATCATACACGATCCGTTCAGACCTTCTTAGCGGGAATTGTAAACATTTTGCGAAACCTCTTGCTTTTTCGCCGCCAAACGCTTATCATCATATTAGCACTCAGGTATACCGAGTGCTAATATGATGTGTAAACCTGATTTGAGGAGGCATATACTGTGGAGAAAAAGGAATTTCAGGCCGAGTCACAGCGGCTTCTGGATCTGATGATCAATTCCATCTATACCCATAAGGAGATCTTTCTGCGGGAGCTGCTGTCCAACGCCAGCGACGCACTGGACAAGCTGGCCTACCGGGCACTGACCGATGACAAGGTGGGTCTGGACCGCAGCCAGCTGGCCATCACCCTCACCACCGACGAAGTGGGGCGGACCATCACCGTATCCGACAACGGCATCGGCATGACCCGCCAGGAGCTGGAGAGCAATCTGGGCACCATTGCCCGCAGCGGTTCGCTGCAGTTCAAAAAGGAGATGGAACAGCAGGAGGGCGAGAAAACCGCCGATATCATCGGACAGTTCGGCGTGGGCTTCTACGCCGCCTTCATGGTGGCAAAGCGGGTGACGGTGATCTCCCGGGCCCACGGCTCCGATGAGGCCTGGAAGTGGGAGTCCGACGGCGCTGACGGCTATACCCTGGAGCGGTGCAAAAAGGACGCTGTAGGCACGGACATCATCCTGCTGCTGAAGGACAACACCGATCAGGACTCCTATGACGAGTACCTGCAGCAGTACCGCATCGCCCAGCTGGTGAAGAAGTATTCCGACTACATCCGCTACCCCATCCGGATGCTGATGCACAAGGCCCGTCAGAAGCCCCGTCCGGAGGACGCCGGTGAGGACTATCGTCCCGAATGGGAGGATTATGAGGAGTGGGAGACCCTGAACTCCATGGTCCCCCTGTGGCAGCGGCCCAAAAACGAGGTCACCAAGGAAGAGTACAACCGCTACTATCAGGAGCAGTACGGCGCCTGGGATGAGCCTCTGAGCGTGATCCATGTTTCCGCTGAAGGTGCTGTGGAATACCGGGCCATGCTGTATATCCCCGGCAAGGCACCCTACGACTTCTACACCCGGGAATATGAGAAGGGACTGCAGCTATATTCCTCCGGTGTTCTCATTATGGACAAGTGCGCCGATCTGCTGCCGGAGCATTTCCGGTTCGTCCGGGGCGTAGTGGATTCCCCGGATCTGTCGCTGAACATCTCCCGTGAAATGCTGCAGCATACCCGGCAGCTGAAGGTCATCGCCGGGAATCTGGAAAAGAAGATCAAGGCGGAGCTGCTGCGGCTGCAGAAGGACGAACGGGAGAAGTACGAGACCTTCTGGAAAGCCTTCGGGCCCCAGGTGAAGATGGGCATTCTCGCCGACTACGGCGCCCACAAGGAGCTGCTCACCGACCTGCTGCTGTTTCCCTCCTCCCAGGAGGGCAAGTACGTGACGTTGGCCGAGTATGCCGCCCGGATGCCGGAAGATCAGCCGTACCTCTACTACGCCTGCGGTCAGGACGCTGCCAAGCTGACCCATCTGCCTCAGGCGGAGCGGATCCTGGACAAGGGCTATGAGATCCTGTGTCTCACCGACGAGATGGATCCCTTTGTGATGAACGCTTTGATGAAGTATCAGGACAAGGAGTTCAAGTCCGTGGACGATCCCGACGCCCTGCCGGAGAGCCAGGAGGAAAAGGAAGCCCTGGAGCAGAAGACCCAGGACAACCAGGAGGTATTGGATTTCCTGAAAAAGGTACTGGGCGATGCCGTGCAGGAGGTACGCCTGTCCCGGCTTTTGAAATCCGGCGCTGTATGCCTCACCGCCGAAGGACCGGTGACTCTGGAAATGGAGCGGTATTTCCGCCGCATGGATCCGGAGAATCAGGAGATGCGGGCCCGGCGGGTGCTGGAGCTGAATCCGGACAGCCAGGCTTTCACCGCCCTGAAGCGGGCAGTGGCAGAGGATCAGGAGCTGGCGGGCAAGTATGCACAGCTCCTGTACGGTCAGGCTCTGCTCATCGCCGGTGAGGAGCTGCCGGACGCAGCGCAGTTCAGCCGGCTGGTATGCACCTTGATGCAATAACCGCCGTTTTCCATGGAATCAAAAAAGGGAGCTGCCCGGTTTGGGCAGCTCCCTTTTGCTTACAACGGCTATCAATATTTGACATTACGGACGTGGGCGTTCCATTTACCGATGACTTCACCCACGGTAGAAACGGTGATGAAGGCATGGGGGTCTTTGCGGCTGACGAAGGCCAGCAGCTGGGCATATTCATTCTTCTGCAGGATGGTGACCAGGGTCACATGGGGGCTGTTGTCCCAGCCGCCATGGGCTTCATACAGCGTTACGCCCCGCTTGAGCTTCTGCACTACAAACTCCTGGATCTCCGGATATTGCTCAGAGATAATGGTGATCTTCTTGCGGATATGGGCGCCGTCGATATCCACAGGTACACAGGCAGCAAAAAGGATGTGATCACCGTTTTGGCGCCGAAATCTTTGCCGATCAGCAGGAAGCCTGCCAGAAGCAGCAGCAGATTCAGAATAAAAGTCAGATTAGAGACGCTCATGGGGATGAAATGGGCCAGCACCATAACCAGGCCGGAAAGGGATCCGACCACAAAGCCGCCGGGCATCATGATATAGTAGACGGCAACGCTGACAAAAAACATACCGATCAGTATGGCTGCGATTTCTTTCAGGGTGATTTTCTCTTTCATGGAAAGGCCTCCTGCGTAAACGGATGCATCTATCATATCACACTCCGACAGGAAAGGTACTCCCCCACCATGCTGGATAAATTGCCTCAAAAGCCGCCCTGCCTTTGGCCAATCTGCCAGTGCTCCGGCCTGTTGCTCTTCATATACAGAAATCCGCACCGCCGATTCTTCTTTTTCCAATCATCGCCCTTCCATCCGGTCCTTTTTCCGAGGCATGAAGCCCCCTGCATACCGGCGTGCGGGGTAGCAAAAAAATCACTGTTCTTGTGCAAGAACAGTGATTTTTCATTTATGCTCCGTCTTACCAGATCTCCGGCTCCTGCACCGCCCCGGCATCCCAGGGCGCAAATGGATACATGTTTTCCGGCAAATGGGTATAGTGCAGGCTCAGAAGATCCGCTGTGGCGATACCGGGGGTATTGGCCAGGCAGATCCGGCTGGCAAAGGACTCATACCCGGCGCGGAAGGAGGTATTGGCTTTCACCGCCACCAGCTGATACGCCGTGGGCTGGATGCCAAAGGAACGGTAGATCTCCACATCTCCGGCGCCGCAAATGTGCTGGCAGACCAGGACATCCACATTTTCTACCCGCAGCACGGCACAATCCCCCAGATTGCGGCGCTGGCCCGCCCCTACCGGGCCGGCCTGATAGAACACTCCGTCATGCAGGCTCTTTACCTCAGCCTCCACCTGATGCACCGCATCCGTTCCCGGTGTCAGGCCGCCGCCGAGGTCAAAGGTGTCCCGCCCGCCTGCTCCAAGCCGAAACGCCTGCTGCACCGCAGCCGGATCGGAAATCACCATGGCAGCCTTCACCGGATAGTCCATCCGGCGCAGGCAGGAAAGCACGTAGGCGCTGTCCCCCATGGCTCCGGCGCCGGCCGAATCGGCAAAATCCACCAGGATCACGGGCCACCCTTCCGGTGCCTTACGGGCCAGCGAGACGATCTCCTGCACGCTCATCAGCGGCGTCTGGAACTCCTGCCGGCTGTCATACAGCGCCTGAGCCAATTCCCGGGCACATTGTTTGGTTTGGGCGGCATTCTCCCCTATGGTCAGCACCACGCTCCCGGCGGGATTCACATCCAGCCAGGGCTGCATCTGGAACAGAGTGAAATCCACCAGCTTCTTTTCCTCCGTCATCTGGTGGGCACGGTCCGTGATCTGGGCAAAGCGCCCGCTGAGAGTGCTGTACCCCGAGGCCGGAACGATCATCGGCAGGGTCACGGCGGCACGGTACAGCCGTTTACCGCCCTGCAGATGGCGAAATGCCAGCCGGGCCGCCCTGACGCCTGTTTGGAACTGGTCCACGTGGGGATAGGTTTGGAAGCCGCAGATATAGTCGGCGTTCCGGCGGATCTTTTGGGTGATGTTGGCGTGCAGGTCGCAGCCTATGGCCATCACCACATCGGGGCCCGCCGCTTTGCGCAGTTCCTCCAGGATATGGCCGCAGACATCGTCCTCCTGCACCGACTGGGTGGCGCCGTGAAAGCTCAGGATCAGCGCATCAAACGGGCCCTGAGTCCGCAGGCAGTCCAGCATGACCGTGAGATAGCAGGACACCACCTCCTGCTCCACCGGCCCGCCGCTGGTGGCCCGCATGGCACATCCGGGTACGATCTGCGCACCCTGGGCCTGGGCTTCGGCAATTATGCCGCTGAGGATCCTGCCGGAGCCGTCATCATATTCGGCAAGGATCGACTGGCCTTCCAGCAGCGTATCCTGCCGGAAATGGTCCAGCGTCCAGTTGACAGGGCAGAACGAATTCGTCTCCTGATGGAATTCGCCTACCAAAACTCGCCATTTCTTTGTGTTGTTCATGTAGCTCGTCCTTTGCTTTTCTATCTCAGATATTCAGCGCTGCAAAGGCGTCGTACAGCCGGCTGTGCAGCTGTGTAAATTCCCGGTACAGCAGGTCGTATTCCGCAAAGTGGGCCGGGATGGGCTGGTACACATGCTCATAGCGGATGCTCTGGGCGATGCTGTCAAAATTTTCTACTGCGCCCAAGCCTACCAATGCGCAATACGCTACGCCCACAGAACCGATGCTCTGGGCCTCCACAGGAACCTTGATCTCCACCTGCAGGATATCCGCCAGGGCCTGCATCCAGCAGCGGTTCAGTGCCCCGCCGCCGCAGACCGTGATGGATGCCACAGGCTCCGTCCGGGATGCGTTCAGTGTTTCCAGGTTCTGCCGCAGGATATAGCCGGAGCCCTCAAAGATGGCTTTGAGCATATGGATCCGGGTATGGGTATTGTTCAGGTTGAAGAAAATGCCCCGTGCCGCTGCAGACGAAAGCGGAGGACGGCCGCCGAAAAACCAGGGGGCAGCCAGCAGGCGGCCGGAGCCGGCGGGCACACGGTCCATCTGCTCTTCCAGATGAGACCAGACGGCTTTTCCATACCGCTCCTTCTCTTCCCGGAAAAACGTATCCAGCATCCACTGGGTGGAGGGGCCTACCGACACGCCCATGCCATAGAAGCCCACATCATGCTGCCGGTCCAGGGACGGAACATATGTGGCCTGAGGATCGATGGGCTGGATGTGTCCCAGCCAGCCGGAGGTGCCCAGATAGGCATGTACGTCGCCGGGACGGCTGCAGCCGGCGCCGATGGCCAGCGCAGGAATGTCGCAGCAGCCGCCGAACACCGGCGTACCTGCCGGAAGGCCCAGCTGGGCCGCAGCTTCCGGCGTCACGGCACCGATCTGCTGGGAAGGCTCGCACAGAGGCGGGAATTTCTTCTGATCCAGCCCCGCTTTTTCCAGAATGATGCGGTAAAATGCGTCACGCTCCCCGTGATAGGCCCGGGCGTAGTGGTTGGTGATATCCGAATAAAACTGACCGGTGGCTTTCCACTTCAAAAATGCGTTGGGTTCCAGGATATAGGCAGAGGCCTGATACAGCTCCGGCTCATGCTTTCTGAACCACATCAGCTTGGGCCAGTAATCCGCCTGGCAAAACAGGTCCCGGCCCAGAGCCCGGTTCAGCTCCTCCGCTTCGGCTGTGGCCCGTTTATCCATCCAGATAATGCCACGGCGCAGGACTTTCCCGTCACCGGAAACAGGGATCAGGCCACGCCACTGGGTACCGAAAACAAGCCCTGCACAGTCTGCCGCCGGAAGGCCGCTTTCCGTCAGGCAGCGGTTGCCGCGGCAGATGGCATTCCAATAGTCCTGAGGGTCCTGTTCGGCGTTGACGCCGTCCACATACAGCGGATACTGCTCCGTGACGCTGCCCAGGATCTCTCCGGAGCTTACATCGCAGGCAATGACTTTTACGCCGCTGGTCCCCAGATCGCAGGCGATCACATATGGTTGTGCCATTCTATTCCTCCTCAGACATGCTGTGCGGCCGGAAATCAATTCCCGCCGCACAGCTTATGGATTTGCGGCGTTTCTGCCCTTCCCTGTGGGAAGATCAGCGGTAGCCAATGGCTACGGCCACAATAATTACAGCGATGATAAAGACCACCCAGATCAGGAACAGCTTCATCATAAAGCGCAGCCACTGGGAATACTGCAGCTTAGCCATACCGATAACGCCCATCAGCACACCGGAAGTGGGGATGATGCAGTTGGACAGACCGTCACCATACTGGAAGCAAAGGACGGCTACCTGCCGGGAAATCCCCAGCACGTCGGACAACGGAGCCATAATGGGCATAACAATGGCCGCCTGGGCAGGGCCCGAAGGCACAAAGAAGTTGAACACCAGGTTCACCAGGAACATCACCACAGCGGCAATGGCACTGGGGAACAGGCCCATCAGCATGGAAGCGCCGTGGATGATGGTATGGATGATGTTGGCGGAGTTCATGATTACCGCCAGGGAGCTGGCCACACCGACGATCATGGCGCTGAAAGCGCAGTCCTTCACGCCGGCGGCAAAGGCTTTTGCCATTTCATTGGGCTTCATACCGCCCACAAAGCCGCCCAGGATCCCTACCGCCATCATAATGGCCACCATCATATCCAGGCCCCAGCCCCAGCTGACGCTTCCTACGATGTACAGGGCAATGCCGCCCAGGAACAGCAGAACCACCAGGATGTCCCGGCCGCCGAAGGTTCCTTCATCTATGGTGACGATATCGGCATCAAAGCGCTCCAGCTCTTCCCGGCTCAGGAGGCTGCTGCTGCGGTTTCTGCTGACCTTCAGGCAATAGCGCATCACGTAAAAAATGGTGATGGCGACAAAGAGCACATAGACCACTACCCGCAGCCCCAGGCCGGACAGCGGCTCCAGCTGAGCGATCTGCTGCGCGGTCTGCACAGAGGTAGCAGCCATAAAGGAGGAGTTCCAGCCGGCATAGCAGCCCAAATAGATAATGGCCGCACCTGCCAGAGGATCCAGCTTCAGCTTTTTGGCAATGATCATGCCTACGGGGACAAAGGCAATACAGGCATCCACGATCACCGCAGAAGCACCCAGGAAAGACAGCGCCACCATGATCACCGGTATGGCAAACAGCGCCTTCTTATCGTACTTCTTCACGATCAGAGAGATGCCCCGGGAAATGGCCCCGGTGGTGTTGATGATGCTGGCATAAGCGCCCAGCAGCAAAATCATGAAAATAATGCCGGCGCTGTTCTGGCAGCCCTGATAGATGGCCTTCAGGAAGCCCACAATGCCCACCGGGGTACTTTCAATAAAATGGAACGAGTTGGCATCCACCACGCTGCTGCCCGTCGCTTCATCCACCACCATGTCATACTGGCCGGCAGGAATGATCCACGTCAGGATTGTGATGGCCACCATGAGAACAAACAGCAGCACAAAGGTATCTGGAGTCCATACTTTTTTCTGCTTTGCTGTTTTTTGCTTTGTTCCGCTCAGCATTGCAATTCCCTCCTTGCTTTCCTTCACATCACGTATTGTTCATGCTGTTTCCAGCAGGTTATGGTGAGAGTATAGCATTCGTCCTCCCCGAAAGCAACACTTTTTGTTGTTTTTGACGTGAATCCCGCAATGACTGTTACATTTACACAAGGTATACAGTCAAAAGTTGTGGCTTTCGTCAGGTATTCTTCGCCGCATTCCCGCAAAACAGTCAATTATTGACCGAAATTCTGCGCAGCCTTGACAAGTCCACGGTTTTCCTTTAACATAAACAACAACAAAAAGCAGTGCCTGACGCAGCATACGGCAGCCAAGAAGGAGCTGATTTTTATGTTGGCACATGAGCGGCAGCAGCTGATTTTGCAGCTGCTGCAGGAGAACGGATCCATCCGTATCAGTGAGATCACCCAGCGTTTTGACGTTTCCAATGAAACGGCCCGGCGTGATCTGGACTATCTGCATAAGCGGGGGCTTGCCCGGCGGGTACACGGCGGCGCAAACCTCATCGCATCCGATCCCGAAAATCAAGTAGGACTGACAGCCGAGTACACGCCGGAGGTCTCCGTTCAGGAGGTACTGGCCAGGGCAGCCGCACAATACGTGGTGGAATCCGATATCATTTTCATCGGGCACGGCGAGACCATGTACCAGCTGTCCCGGGCGCTGCGGGGCAGGAAGAACCTGACGGTGCTGACCAACTCCCTGCGGGTCATCAACGAACTGGCAGACAGCCCCGTGACGCTGTACTCACTGGGCGGGCTGGTAGACCGGGACGAGCAGAACATGGACGGGCCCATTCCCATCTCCGTGATCCAGAAATTCTACGCCACCAAGGCTTTCATCAGCTGCGGCGGAATCTCCGGCAGCGGAAATGTATCGGACTACAACAGTGACGGCACGCTGCTGAACCTGATGCTTCAGCTGTCAGACCGCCGGTATCTGGTGGCCGACAGCAGCAAATTCGGCCGGCACGCCTTCTGCCACGTATGCACGCTGAAAGACTTCGATGTGGTAGTCAGCGACAGCGGGCTTCCCGATGAATTCAAAGGGCTGCTGGAAAAATCCGGTACGGAGCTGCATATCGTGGAAAACTGATCTGTCTCCAGGCGCAGGCAGAACTTTCTCAACTGTATCAAAAGGCCGGCAACATAAGTTGCCGGCCTTTTGTGCGCTTCACTTGTTCCCTTCTTCACTTTTTCCGGTGCCAAAGGGCAATGACCGTAGTCAAAACCAGCATCACGGTGGTCAAGATGGTGGAGGCCCAGATGAGAAGGTCTCCGCCGGAGAGGATCTGCACGATGGACAGCACCGAGGCCAGAATGGACACGATGCCGAAAATGGTGATGATATTGATGACCGCTTCGCTTCTGGCCCGCTGGATCTCCTCCTGATGGGCCGTGAGAATACCGATCTTGCTGCTGATATCCTGAACCGCTGTAGCTATGTCATTGACCTCCAGCAAATGGGCGTAGAGCTGCTTGACATTGTGCCAGCGGGACAGGTTGGCTGGCGTTACGGTACCGAAGGCCTGGAACTTCAGCATCAGGTCCTTCAGCTCCTTTGCCTTGCCCTTGGGCAGACGTTTGATCAGCTCCGTAAAGCGCAGGCAGGTATACTTTTCATACAGCGACAGCAGCACCACCGGCAGCCCGTCCTGGGCCTGGGCTTCCCGCTCATGGGCAAAGTCCATGTTGGCATCCGCCACCACATAGGAAACCGTCTGGGATGCGATGCAGCAGCCCCAGCGATAGGTATGCAGGTTCTGGTCTTTTACGCCGTAGACATACCGGAGGTCTTCCTCGGATTCGTCCTCCATGGAGGAGTCCACCGGCAGCATCTTATGGAGCCGGAAGGTGATCTTCCGCATTTCCTCCAGGGTCTGGAAACGATCCGGCACCAGGGCAAAGATATGGGCATACGCATCCAGGAGGAAGGAAGACGGACCATCAAAAAACTTCCGGAGCCCAAAGGGCTGCAGCAGCGCTTCCAGCCACTGCTCCATGGAAAAGCCGTGGCTGCCGCCGTGGGCATCCAGCCAGGTAAACGTGGCCTCGTTGCTGGCAAAACCGGGATTGCAGATGGCCCGCAGGGCTTCCATTTGGGAAAAGGACAGGCTCAGGCAGAGAAATGCGATCCGGGTATGGAATACGTACAGGCACGAGTCGGTCAGCTGGAAATCATACGTTCCCTGGGCATTGGAGACCCGGAAGCTCCGGGCATCGGCGCCCTGATCCAAAGGGGCCGTAAGCACGCGGCGGTCCACACGGTAGCAGGCACCCACCGCCTCCCCATTGCTCCGGTCCAGCATGGCCTTGATGTTTTCATTCAGGTCCATGGTGGTCAGCGGCGTATAGCTTGCGTTTTTTTCCAGATAATCCCCGGCCAGTTCCTCCGGGTCATACTTTAAGGGTATTGCCAAAAAGGCACCGTATTGAACCTTTGTTTCTCTCTCTTGGTACGGCACGGATATCCCTCCCTCACTGTTTTCTACATTATATCGCCTGCAAACGCCAAAATCAATCACCCATCCGCTCATCTTGCTCCGCTGCAGGCTAAATATCGGCACCGTATTGCCTTTTGCGGCAGCTTATGGTATAAATAACTGGAAACAACATCATAACATTCTGCCACCGGGTAGAGAGATGATCACAGCATCTTGTTTTTACGGCGATAGGTCTTTGCAGTCGTAAATGCAGGGGCTGTCTTTTTTTGGAGGAAAACCCCTATGGAACAGCAGCTGAAAAAGTATATCGCCCTGAATATCCTGGCCATGACGGGAACGTCCTGCTACGTTCTGGCCGACACCTTCTTCATCTCCATCGCAGCCGGCGCCGACGGCATCACCGCTCTGAATCTGGTGCTGCCGGTCTACGGTGTCATCTATGCGCTGGGCGCCATGATCGGTGTGGGCTCCGCCACCCGCCACGCCCTCAGCCGTTCCGCCGGAAAGACCGAGGATTTTTTCTCCAACTCCGTGTTCTGGACGCTGCTGCTCAGCTGTCTCTTTGTGGCCGGCGGCATCTGGTTCCCCGGTCAGATCCTGACGGCGCTGGGAGCCGATGCCCTGATCCTGCAGGTGGGGCTGCCCTACATCCGCATCGTTCTGTGCTTTGCCCCCTTCTTCATGCTCAACTACACCTTCACCGCCTTCGTCCGCAACGATCAGGCACCCAGGTTGGCCATGGCCGCCACCCTGGTCAGCGGTATCTTCAACATCGTTTTTGACTACATCTTCATGTTTCCCCTGCAGATGGGCATGACCGGCGCCGCTCTGGCCACCGGTATTTCTCCCATCGTCAGCATGAGCATCTGTCTCATCCACTATCTCTCCCGGAACAGCACCATCCGCTGGAGCAAGGCCCTGCCCTCTTTCCGCAAGCTCATCAGCGCCTGTCAGCTGGGCGTGGTGGCCTTTGTAGGTGAGCTCTCCAGCGGCATCACCACGCTGGTATTCAACTTCATCCTGCTGGATCTGGCCGGCAACGTGGCAGTGGCCGCCTACGGCGTGGTGGCCAACATAGCCCTGGTGGGCACGGCCCTGTTCAACGGCATTTCCCTGGGGCTGCAGCCTGTGGCCAGCGCCGTGCACGGACTGGGAGATCCCGCTGCAGAAAAACGGATCTGCCGTCAGGCCCTGCGGATCGGGCTTCTGGTAGCCATAGGGACGGTAGGCGTGGTTCTGGTTCTGGCCCCGGGGATCGTTGCGATTTTCAACAGCGCAGGCTCCGCCCAGCTGGCCGCCTATGCCGAGCCGGGGATGCGGCTTTACTTCCTGGGCTTCCTGGTGGCGGCGGTGAACATCATCCAGTCCGGCTTTTTCAGCGCCATCGGGCTGGGCCGGGAATCCTCCCTCATCGCCTTGTCCAGAGGGGTATTCACCATTTCCATCATGGCCTTTGTGCTCTCCCATTTCCTGGGCGTCTGGGGCGTCTGGCTGGCTTTCCCCGCCGCCGAGGCGGTCACCTTCGCAGCGGTTGTGGCGCTCTCCAGAAAACATGACAGAACCCAGGCAAAAAGCGAATAGTCAAAAAAGGATGCCCTTGCGCTGCAAGGGCATCCTTTTCCTTTGACAGCGCAAAAGCGTTCCGCTCATCAGGCGTCACTGCTTGAGTATGATGCGCAAAATCTCACGGTCCGTCTCCTTCATGCCGTTCCGGGCCAGGGCAGCCACATTCTCAATGGTTTCCTCAATGCCGGTTGTAACGATGCCGTCACCGCCCCGGAATTCGCTGCCGTGCATGTACATATTCATGCCAAGCAAACCGGCTTCCACCGCAGAAGCGATCTTGGCGGCACACGACGCTTTGGCGCCGTCGCACACCACTCCGGAGTTGATGGCCACCGCATTGACAATGGTATGGGCGATCTCAGTAAAGCGCCCGCCATAGAGATACGTGATGCCCGCTCCCGCACCACAGCCGGCAGATATGGCTCCGCAATAGGCCGACAGGCAGCCGATGCCGGTTTTCAGGTGGATGGTCACCAAATTGGAAATCACCAGCGCACGGTACAGCTGTTCCTGCGAAACATTCAGCTCCCGGGCGTACACGATCACCGGCAGCGAAGCCGTCATTCCCTGGTTGCCGCTGCCGGAGTTGATGACCACCGGCAGCTCGCAGCCGCTCATCCGTGCATCCGATCCCGCCGCGGCATAGGCCTTGGCACGGGTGCTGACACTGTTGCCATTGGTTTTGAGCAAAATCTTGCCGATACCGGCGCCCCAATCGCCGCTCAGTCCCTCCTGGGCGATGGCGGTATTGTATTGGATCTGCCGGTCCAGAATCTCCTGAACATCCGCAATGGGGACTTCCTGGGCATACGCCACAATGTTCCTGACCGTCAGCAAACTGCGGTCGGCCTGTTCCCGGCTGGTCTGGACCTTATTGGAACGGTATACGATCTGCCCATCCCGGACAATGCGTTCTACGTTGGTGTGATCGTCCAGGATCGTCACCGAGGCGGTGTGTTCCCCGGCCTTGGCGTCAATGACGATCTCAAAAACACGGTCCGACTGCGCCTGCCGGACTGTCAGCGGAGTCTGCGCCAGATAGCCCGGAAGTGCGGCAATCTGCGCGTCGGTAACATCGGAGAGTACTTCCAGCTCCTTGTCCGGGTCGCCGCCGATAAATCCGATGGCTACGGCCGTTTCGATGCCCCGCAGTCCGCCGGTGTGGGGCACGATGACGCTTTTGACATTTTTGATGATGTTTCCGCTGACTGTGATCTCCGCCGTTTCCGGAAGCGCACCCAGGGCCTTTCTGGCAATGGCCGCTGCATAGGCCAGACTGATGGGTTCCGTGCAGCCCATGGCGGGAACCAGCTCTTCCTCCAGAATGGCTTTATATGTTTTCCTGATCGTATCGTCCAGCATATCATTCTCCGCCTTTCTTAAAAATAGATGATGGGGCCCTCTCCTCCGTTCATACCCGGAGGCGGCGATCAAACTCCGTTTTACACGCATCCAAAGCCGTTTCCCCTGCCACCACACAGACACTGGCTGTTTCCATAGCCGCTTCCAGCAGATCACAGCAGGTCAGGAGATCTGCATGGGTAGTGCCCAGCAGTTCCCTGCGTTCCGTGATCCGTTCTTCATCGGTGATGCCCCGGAGCATGCGGCCGACAGCGCTGCGGCCGGCCTGTGCCGGACTCTGCAGCGGTTCGCTGTCTGACACCGCTCCGATAATCAGCTGGGCAAGGGGCTTCTGCTCCCGGCAGCAGCGGCGCAGATATTGGGGGATCTTATCATAAATGTCCAAAGAACGGGCCGGGTCGGGGTCCCTGTAAGAATAGCAGAACAGGCTGCCGCCGGAGGAGACTCCCAGGCCTGCGCCATAAGCGCCGCCCTGCACACGCACCTCATTCCACAGGTAATCCAGAGAGACCAATTTGCTCAGCAGAGCAAAGCTGCCGTGCTTTCGCTCCGCAACCCGGCACAGGTCCGTGGCCTTTACCGCATAGCCGATACCGGCGGGTATCACCAGCGCTTCGTTTCCGGGTTTTCTGCCGTCCAGATGCAGCCGGGCGTCTTGCCGGCAGCCCTGGGGGAAAGCGCAGCACAGCCGCTGCAGCGGCTCGCCATCCAGAGCGCCGGTGACGCAGAGCGTCAGATTGGCTCTGGTAAAGGCTTCCCGGATCTCCAGCCAGGTCTCCTGCAGCGCCGGGAACCGCTGGCTGTATTCCGCCGAAAGCCCCCGGAGCCAGTCATAGAAGGCATAGCCGCTGGCATGCTCCGCAGCGGCGCCCTCCGCAGTTTGACCCGCCAGCGCCCGGTACAAGCCATATTGGTGGCCGCTGGTCAAAATGGCCTGTTGGCACTGGGTAATCTTCTGGCGCAGGATCTCCAGCACCTTGCCGCTCTCATCCAGGCAGGTTTCCAGCAGCACTTCCTGCAGCAGCGCCACCGCCTCGTCCGCCTTGCTCTCCAGCACACTGACGGATACCCGCAAGTAGGGCGTGCACTCATCCGGCTTGCCGAACTGTCCCAGCACCTCCACGCCAAAGCTCATATCGCCCAGGTTTGCCTTGATCTCCCGCTGCAGGGACAGGGCTGTATGCTGCCGGGTAGGCAGCTGCGTCAATACCCCGCAGAGCAGCGATGCGGCAGAAAGCGTCTCCAGCCGGACCCCCGGCAGGGCGAAGTACAGATCCAGATACACCGTGCCCATGGTCTTGATCTCCGGGCGAAGAATATGCACATCCTCCGCCACGGTTTCCGATACCCGGATCAGCGGCGGGGTGTCCGGAATATCCTCCAGGGCCAGGTGCGGCATGGAGGCCAGGGCTTCCTCACTATCGGGTGTCTGCTGCCAGCGTGTCACATCCCGGGACTTCTCCTGCAAAGCGGACTTGTCCGCCGCATCCAGCGCCTGATACATGGCAGACAGGGCATCCTGACGTTTCCGGGCCGTCTCAGACTCCAGGCTGGCCGAAGGCAGCACCTGCAGCACCGCCAGGCCCGTATCCTGCAAAAACAGCTCCCGGAGCAGATCTTCAAAATAAGTGCCGTCCAATTTCTCACGCAGGGCGGCAAACACCGCTCCCACCTGCAGGTATTGGGTGGGGTCACCGCCGTAAAGCCAGGACTGGGAAGCCTGAATCGCCAGCTGCACTCCGTAGGGCTCCGTCCGCTCACGGGCATGGAACTCCAGGCGGTTCAGGGATGCCGTCAGCTCTTCACGGGAAATGCCCGCATTCACCATCTCTCCAATGATCTCCTGGAGCGCATCCTTCAGCCCGGGAAGCTGATCCCGGGTGGTATTGCGGACCTGGAGCATGACAAAGTTCTGGGCCATACCGTCATCCACCGTAAATTCCACCGATGCGCCCAGACCCCGCTGCAGCACCGCAGCGGTAAGAGGCGCACTGTTGGAACCGGCCAGGCAGTCCTGGAGAACTGCCAGAGCAGCGTTCCTGACGGGGTCTTCCCAGGTGCTGGCAATGCGGCCCATGGCAAAGTGATGCAGGTTTGTGCTCTCTTCCTCCGGCGAAACGGCATAGCAAACGGTCTGCTGACTGTAGGGCAGCGGTTCCTGGAAGGCAATGGCAAAATCCGGTTCACGGCAGTCCCAGCGGCTCAGGTACTCGCCATCCAGCAGCGCCAGGATCTCCTCCAGGTCCATGGTGCCGTCCAGGAAGATCCGGGCATTGGAAGGATGATAATACCGCTTATGGGCCGCCAGAAAAGCTTCGTACGTCAGTTCAGGGATATGGTCCGGATCGCCGCCGGAATTATAGCCGTAGCAGCTGTTGGGAAAGAGCTGCTTGGTCATGCTGCTGCGGATGATCTCATCCAGCGAGGACATGGCGCCCGTCATTTCTCCGTAGACAACGCCTACATAGTGGGGCATGCCGCTCTCATCAAATTCGCAGCGCCAGCCCTCCTGACAGAAAATATTCTCATTATGGTAGATGGCCGGGCAGAACACCGCATCCAGATACACCCGCATCAGATTATGGAAGTCCGCATCGTTTCTGCTGGCTACAGGATACATGGTCTTGTCCGGGAAGGTCATGGCGTTGAGGAATGTGTTCAGCGACCCCTTCAGCAGTTCCACAAAGGGCTCTTTGACAGGATATCTGTCCGACCCGCACAGCACCGAGTGCTCCAGAATATGGAAAACACCGGTGTCGTCCTGGGGAATGGTCTGGAACATGATCGAAAAGGTCTTGTTCTCATCCTGCCGGCCGGTATACACAAGCTCGGCTCCCGTTTTCCGGTGACGGAAAAAGTGCACATCCGCCTCCAGTTCCGCCACACGGGTTATGGACAGCAGCTCAAAGCCGCTGTATACGTTTTTTATTTCCATCTGCATCACCTGTATTCTCTCATCTGTTCCCCAGGGGGCAAGTTATTGGCCCGCCGCCAGATATGCGATCACGCTATGGGCGGCTACATTGCCCTCGCCCACCGCTTTTGCAATCTGGTATGGACCGCCGGTACAATCCCCCGCCGCAAAGCAACCGGCAAGATTGGTGGCCATGGTACGGTCCACCACGATCTGCCCGGCCTCCATGCCGATGCCGTGCAGCAGCGTGGACGGAGCGATGGCATCCCGCATGCAGAAAAGCCCGTCCAGAGGCAGCCGTGTACCGTCGCCCAGAGTCAGGGACGTCAGCCGCTGCTCGCCCTGGATGCGCTCAATCTTCTGGCGCAGCACGCAGATATTGTCGCCGCTCACGCCGCAGTCCTTATAATACGGGAACAGGTAGACCTTTTGCGCCAACTGGGCAAGATACTGGATCTCGTGCTCAAAACGGCTGGCATAGCAGACCACGCCGATGGTCTTGTCCCGGTACAAAAAGCCGTCGCAGGTAGCGCAATAGCTGACGCCACGGCCCAAAAGCGCTTCTTCCCCGGGAATGGTGCGGCTGGTCACCACGCCTGTTGCGAAAATGATGGTCCGGGCATCGAAGATCTCGTTGTCAGCCAACAGCGTATAACCGTCTTTGCCGTCCATGATCTGGCTGACCATCTTGTCTGTAATGGTCAGCTCCATCTGCTGGGCCTGCCGGACAAAGCTGCTGTGCAGCTCCTCTCCGCTTACCAGGGCAGCACCGGGATAGTTGGCGATCTGCTCGGAACGGCGGACTTTATCCGACATCGTTTTGCTGCCGAACCAGACAAAGCTCTTGTTATGAAGCTTCAGGTTCAGTGCAGCAGAAAGGCCTGCCGGGCCTGTCCCGATGATGGCACAGTCAAACATATTCCCATCTCCTTTTTCGGTCATTCTCCGTACAGAACTCTGGAGATCTCCGCTTCGATTTCCTCCCGGGGATGAAAGCCCCCGATCATCCGGTCCTTTTCCTCTCCGTTCAGATAGAAGATCAGGGTGGGCGTACCCGGCACATGGTATTTTTCCATCATGTCCCAGTCATTTTCAAGATTGCACTTGGCCCAGTTGATATCCGGATTCTCCTCTACGATATCCGCCAGAATTCGGTCAATGAGCTTGCAGGGACCGCACATGGAAGTATAAAAGTCTGCGATCCAGAAGCCCTCTTTGGTGATCTCATCATAATCTTTTGTGGTCGGATATGCAATCGCCATTTTACTTTCCTCCGTAAATTATGGTCAGGATTTGCTCTTTTGCCCGGTGGGTAAGCTTTTTCAGAGCATCGGCGGAAACCGTGGGGTCCGTATCCTCTTCCCCGCTTTCCGTGATGGCCCGCAGGATCAGGCAGCTGCGCACAGTCTCCGTGGCAGCATCCCGGCGGCTTTCATAAAAGGACTGCTTGTCCGTGGTGCAAAAAATGCTGGCAATATCGGGGTAGATGACCGCATAGTACTCCTTGAGCTCCATACGGAAATCACGCTTCCACTCCTCCGGGGTAAGGCTGTCCAGCTGGAAGCGGGCGTTGAGGGCAGCATATTCCAGATCCGTGATGCGGAGGATATCCTCCCGGTTCACCGGGTCCATCTGGGCCGTTGCCGCCAGCTTTTCCAGCAGCGACGCCAAAAGCCGCCCGGCATATGCGTCCCGCAGCTGCCGCTCCATATAGGCACGGTAATGTGCCGGTTCCCGCAGTAGCGACCGATGATGAGCAAAATATATAAGCGAACTGTATTTGGCATATGCCGATGCCGAAGGTATGAGTTCTTTTTCGGATAATGATCTTTCCAGTTTTCCTGACTATGCAGAAGATCTGGATGATCGGCGCATTGACTTCTAT
>CALWXA010000069.1 GCA_944385395.1 uncultured Oscillospiraceae bacterium
CACCGTGGACTATGACACCGACGGCGCTTACTGGGCCTTCTATGTAGACGGCGCTTATGCCACCACCGGCGTGGACCAGACCGACATCACCGACGGCAGCACCTATGCCTTCAAGGTGGAGAAGTAAAGAAAACCCCATAAAAAGTGCGGAAGCCACGGCTTCCGCACTTTTTTTGCCTGAGACGGCCCAATCCACGGTTGAAAAAATGCCGCCGGACAGGTATGATAGAGAAAACCAATGATAGGGAGGAATCGCCTGTGGACGATTTGAAGCAAGTGACCCATATCGACAACGTTCGGCTCTCCGATGACGGACAGGCCGTGGTGATCCTGGACCAGACCCAGCTGCCGGGCAGCACCGAATATCTGACGCTGCGGACCCCCGAGGAGCTGTACGAGGCCATCTTCCAGCTGCGGGTCCGGGGCGCACCGGCCATCGGCATCTTTGCCGGTTATGCCCTGTACGTGCTGGCGCTTCAGGAAAAGGCTGCCGACGGCAAGGCCCTGTGCGCCGCTCTGGAGGAGAAGAAGGACTACCTCTACGCTTCCCGGCCCACCGCCGTGAACCTGGGCTGGGCCCTGAACCGGATGATGTCCGTGGCCCGGGCCAATGAGGACAAGAGTGTTGGGGAGATCCTGGAGATCCTGAAGGCCGAGTGCCTGGCCATCCATCAGGAGGATATCGCCATGTGCCGGGCCATCTCCGAGTACGGCCTGACCCTCCTCAAGGACGGCGACGGTATCCTCACCCACTGCAACGCAGGACCTCTGGCCACCTCCCGGTACGGCACCGCTCTGGGCCCCATCCTGCTGGGCAAGGAGCGGGGCGTCAATTTCCACGTCTTTGCCGACGAGACCCGGCCCCTGCTGCAGGGCGCACGGCTCACTTCCTATGAGCTGCAGCGGGCAGGGGTGGATGTGACGCTGATCTGCGACAACATGGCATCCATCGTCATGAAGAACGGCTGGGTCCAGGCCTGCCTGGTGGGCTGCGACCGAGTGGCCGCCAACGGCGACGCCGCCAACAAGATCGGCACCTCCGGCGTGGCCATCCTGGCCAAGCACTACGGCATCCCCTTCTATGTGCTGGGCCCCACTTCCACCGTGGATATGAACTGCAAGACCGGCGCGGATATCCGCATCGAGCTGCGGGACCCGGAGGAGATCAAGGAGAAATTCTACGAAAAGCCCATGGCCCTGCCGGAGGTGAAGTGCTACAACCCCGCCTTCGACGTCACCGACCATGAGCTCATCACCGCCATCATCACCGAAAAGGGCATCTGCCGCCCGCCCTTCACCCAGAGCCTGGCGGCCCTGTTCAAGAAAAAAGACTGACTGTTAGGAGGATTTTACCATGGCAACACCTTCTGCCTGCAACGAAGCACGGCCCGGCGAGATCGCCAAGACCGTCCTGATGCCCGGCGACCCGCTCCGGGCCAAATACGTGGCTGAGCACTATCTGGAAAACCCGGTGTGCTTCAACACCGTCCGCAACATGCTGGGCTATACCGGCACCTACAAGGGCAAGCGCCTTTCCGTGATGGGTCACGGCATGGGCGTGCCCTCCATCGGCCTGTATACCTATGAGCTCTATAAGTTCTATGACGTGGAGTCCATCATCCGCATCGGCTCCGCCGGCGGCATCGGCGAGAACGCCCATCTCCGGGACGTGGTTATCGCCATGGGCGCTTCCACCAATTCCCGGTTCGTGGATCAGTACCGCTTCCCCGGCCAGCTGTGCGCCACCGCTTCCTGGCCCCTGCTGCGGGACGCCGTGGCGGCGGCGGAGGAGCTGGGCATCCAGGCCAACGTGGGCCAGGTGTTCACCGCCGACCAGTTCTATGACGATAACCCCGATTCCGGCAAGGCCTACCGCCGCTTCGGCATCCTGGCGGTGGAGATGGAGACGGCGGGCCTGTACTGGACGGCCCAGAGCATGGGCAAGCAGGCCCTGAGCCTGCTGACCATCTCCGACCACATCTTCACCGGTGAGGGCCTCACCGCTCAGGAGCGTCAGGATTCCTTCCACGACATGATGGAGATCGCGCTGGAAACGGCGTGGAAGTCCCTGTGAGCGCCGTGGACAAGGCCGCCCTGCGTGAAGCCATCTGCCACGCCGGGCACCGGGCCTTTCAGGCGGGACTGGTGGCGGCCAACGACGGCAACATCTCCGTCCGCTGCGGCGACGGGCACTATCTCATCACCCCCTCCGGGGTGTCCAAGGGAGACCTGACGCCGGACATGATCCTGGAGATCGACGGCGCAGGCATGCCCGTGGACGGAAAGGGCAAGCCCAGCGTGGAGACCAAGATGCACCTGGGGATCTATGAGACCCAACCGGATCTCAACGCCGTGGTGCATACCCACGCTCCCCACTGCGTGCTGCTGTCCACCATGGAGACCATGCTGACGGCGCCCCTGACGGCGGACGCCGTGGTGCTGCTGGGCAATGTCCCGGTGCTGCCCTATGCCCAGCTGGGCACTCAGGCTCTGGCCGACGGCGTGGCCCAGGCCAGCGCAGACTACAACGCCGCCCTGCTGCAGAACCACGGGGCCGTTACCTGGGGCCGGACGCTTCAGGAGGCCTGGTTTGCCATGGAAGCGCTGGAGCAGTATTGCCGCCAGCTTTACATGCAGCGGCTGCTGGGGAATCCCGGGCGGCTCATGACCCGTGCCGAAGCCGACGGCCTGGTGGCCGTCCGGAAGGGCCGGGGCGTTACCCGGGGCGGCGACCACATGCCCCCGGAAGCGTGAGAAATCTGTGGGAAAAGAAAGAGAGACGGTGAAAACCGTCTCTCTTTTTTACGTTCAGTCTTTTTTGTGCCGCTGGTGGTGCTGCAGCACCTTGCGGTAGATGAAGAGGCCCAGCAGCGAAAGACCCAGCGTGCCGCCGAAGACCACCACCGCCCAGGTGTAGTTCTGCATGCCCAGGGCGTCGCCTCCCAGGGTGGAGGTGATGATACTGGGCAGCCGTCCCACAGTACAGATCAGCAGCCACTTGCGCCAGGAAAGGTCCGTAAGCCCTGCGAAATAGCACAGAAGATCCTTGGGGGTGCCCGGCAGGGTGAAGATCACCCAGAACAGGAAGTCCCGCTTGGGGGAACTTTGGAGAAACCGCAGACGCTGGAGCTTTTCCACAGGGAAGAAGATCTCCACCACCTCACGGCCAAAACGCCGCACGAAGGCAAACACCACCACGCTGCCGGCCACAGCCCCCAGCAGGCACAGCACCGTGCCCTGGAGGGCGCCAAAGGCGTAGCCGCCGCAGATCTCCAGAGGTTCACCGGGGATCACCGCCACCAGCACCTGCAGAAACACCATGGCGGCGTACACAAGGCCGCCCCAGATGCCGTGGCTTTCCACCCAGGCCCGGAACGTCTCCGGTTCCTGGGCGAACCGGATCATGGGCCGGCCCACAAACCAGCCCACCGCTGCCGAAAACAGCAGAAAGACCAACACGGCGCCGCCGGCCAGCCATCGCTTTTGTGTTAGGGTGAAATGGTGCTTGGATCTCATGGCTTGTCCTCAAAGCATATTGGTTATGCGTCCAGTGCAGCGATGAAGGTGCTGCTGTCCTGCCCGGCCTGTTTCCGGGCCCAGGTGAGCATCTCGCCGGCGGATACCGGACGGGTGATGATGCCGGGGCCCATGGTTTCCTCTGCCAGACCATCCAGCCAGGCATCCCGGCTGGGGGTACGCACATAGTAGCGCTGCATGACGCCGCTGTTGTCCACCGTCACGTTCTCCATGGACCGGATATAGAAGCCGGTGGCGCCCTGGAGGATATCCAGGCAGTCCTGCACCACGTTGGCGGCGGTGGGCTGACGCCCGGCACCCTGGCCGAAAAAGCTCTGGCGGCCCAGCAGGGCGGCGTCATAGGAGATCAGGTTATAGTTTTCCGGCACCGAGGCCTCCAGGGAATGCTCCGACACCAGCGTAGGCTCTACCCGGGCGGCCATGCCCTGTTCCGTCAGCCGGGCGCTGCCCAGCAGCTTGCAGGCAAAGCCTGCCGCCTGGAAGGCCGCCACGTCGGCGGCGCTGATGGTACGGATGCCGAAGGTGGGCACCGCTTCCTCCGGCACCACACAGCCGAAGGCGATGTTGGCGGAGATCACCAGCTTGCGGCGGATATCGTCGCCGTCGATGTCGGCGGCAGGGTCCGCCTCGGCATAGCCCAGGGCCTGGGCCTTGTGCAGCACGGCATCAAAATCCGCACCCTGGCGGTGCATGGCGTCGAGAATATAATTGGTGGTACCATTCATGATACCCCGGATGGCATGGATGGTATCCATCCGGCGGCAGCGCTCCAGCGTGGTGAGCCAGGGGATGCCGCCGCCGGCGGCAGCGGTGCACCGCAATGCCACGCCCTTGCGCACCGCCAGTTCCGTCAGCTCCCGGTAGTAGGCGCTGATCACCGCCTTGTTGGCGGTAACTACGTGCTTGCCCGCTTCCAGAGCAGCACAGATGTATTCATAGGCCGGGTGCAGCCCGCCCATCACTTCCACCACGATGTGGATGGAGTCGTCTTCCACGATTTCCCGGATGTCCCGGGCGGCCAGCGCTTCGATCTCCTCCCGGCTGCGGCGCACCAGGATCCGCCGGATGGCCAGGTCACTGCGGCTGCAGACCTGGTGGTAAACACCCTGGCCCACAACACCGAAGCCCAGCAGGCCGATGTTCAACATTGATGATCCTCTCCTTGCTGTTTGTGTCACATATGGGCCTATTGTAGCGTTTTGGCGGCTATCTGTCAATTGTATCCAATAAGAAAAGGGGCCGGAGCCAAGGCTCCAGCCCCTTTGGGGAAGGAAGAAAAATCAGTCGTCCCACTCCCGGTCGTACTGCAGGATCTGCCCCGTGGCAGCGTGGATCTCATAGTCGTACTCCATGCCGCCGCTGCGGAAGGACAGCTCATAGACCTGCACGCCGTCGTCCCAGTCCAGCTCCTGCTCTTCCCACCGGACATCGGCGGCGCTGAGCCCGGCGTGGTTCAGGGCAACGGTTTTGGCCTCATCCATGGTGATGGTCTGGCCGGAGGAGCTGCTGCCGGAGGAGGTGTGGTGATCGTCGTCCCGCTCCCGCTCCGCCTTCAGGATCTGCCCCGTGGCGGCGTGGATCTCATAATCGTACTCCATGCCGTTGGCATAGAAGGACAGGTCATAGTGCTGTACACCGTCGTCCCAGTCCAGCTTCTGCTCGGTCCACTGCACATCGCCGGCGGCAAGCCCGGCGTGATTCAGGGCGATGGTCTTGGCCTCGTCCATGGTGACGGACTGAGAGGAAGAACCGGTACTGCCGGTGCTGCCGGAGGAACCGGTGCTGCCGGTGCTGCCGGTATTGCCGGTGGAGGCGGGGGTGATGCGGTAGCTCAGGATCTTTCCGGTGGCGGCGTGGATCTCATAGTCGTATTCCTGGCCGCCGGACCAGAACTCCAGCTCGAAGATGGGCTCGCCCTTTTCAAAGTCGAACTCCCGGTCGTCCCACTGGGCGTCGGCGGCCTTGATGCCGGCATGGGACAGGGCGATCTCCTTGGCCTTATCCATGGTGATATAGGGGGAGGGGGTCTGGGCGGTGGCGTACTGGGGATCATAGTCGGTATTGCTGATCTCCACCACCTGGGCTCCGGCGGAGAGCCGGTCCACGGTGTTCTGGGCCTGGAGGCTCAGATCGTCCAGAAAACTGCCGCTGGGCTGCTGGGAACCGGGCTGGATCTGCAGCACCACATTGTTGTAATGGCCCTGGGCGTCTTCTACGAAGAACCCTGCGGCGTAGATCTGGGCGATGAGCTCATCCACCACGGTGGCGCAATCCTTGCCGATGTAGTCGGTATAGCCGGCCACGATGGTGTTGCCGTCGTCGTTGCGGCCCTCGATGGAGGTCACCAGACCGTTCTCATTATAGCCGATGCGGATCTCGGGGTTGACGCTGAGGGTCAGGTAGCCGCCGGCCTGATTGTTAGCGGCGGGAGCGGCGGCGCAGCCGGACAGCACCAGGGCTGCCAGCATCGCCAGAGCAGTGAGCAGAAAACTCTTTTTCATAGTCGTCGTTCCTTTCTTGAAGCCGGATGGGCTTTTGTTTTTTTGGTTTGTGTCTATAGGATACGGCGGCAGATGATGAAAAACGGGGTAGCAGGGAAAAATTTTTGAAAAAAATTTTTCCGGGTACAGAAACAGGCGGCCCGGCAGGGCCGCCTGTTTGGGATGTGAGGGGAATAACTGTGGTCAGGGGGTATCGTCGTCGTCCGGAGTGTCGTCGTCATCGTCATCGTCTGGGTCATTGTCGTCATCATCGTCATCGTCGTCGCTGTGGTCGTCGTCGACGGTGCCGTCCCCTGCGGGAGGCGCCGGGTCATCCGGGGCTTCATCGGCGGCATAGATGGCCAGCTCCGCCTTGCCATCCAGATGGTCCGTGATCTCGCTGCGCAGCAGGATGCCGTAGTGCTGGAACAGCTCCTGCCGGGGGGCATCGATGAGGACGGTGACGGCGCCGCCTTCCGCCAGGAAGCCCTGGGACATGGCCCGGTCCAGCAGTTCCTCCACCGTGTCCTCCAGCTCCTCGTCCGGTTTGCCGTAGCCGTCCAGCAGGGTAAAGCCGTCGCCGTTGCCGGGCTTTACCGCCAGCACATGACCCAGGCGGTTGAGCTCAATGGACACCTCCGCCCCGGCCCGCAGCGTCACCGTGGCATAGACGGCAAAGAAGGTCTGGTAGAGCAGCAGCCCTGCCGCCAGAGTCAGGCAGGCGGCCAGCGCCCCCACCAGCCGGGCCCAGCGGCCCGAATGTTTGGGGCGGGGGGGCTGCAGCAGCACCGGGTCGGTCACCGTCTGACCCACCTGGTAGCGGAGGTTGGCGGCCTTGACGAAGCGTCCCTCTTCATCCAGCAGCACGGCGCAGCTGTTGAGACATTCCATCACAATATATTTCATTGTCCGCTCCCTCCTTTCAGCACCTGATGCAGGTGGCCGCGGATGATCTCATAGCCGTTGGTGCAGATCAAAAGCAGCGCCACCAGGTATTTCCGGTGCCGCTCCAGGGTCTTGCGGTCCACGCCGGTACCGGCTGCCAGCTCACCCATAGGCAGTTTCCCGGTGCGCACCAGCTCCTCCAGCAGCTCCGGACGGCTTTTGGCATACTCCATGGCGGCACGGCAGGCCTGCAGCGTCCGGCGCTGGCGGGGACAGTTGTCCGCCACATCCGCCAGGGAGACCCCCATGCGGTTCATCTGGGTCTCCAGCTCCCGGATCTCGTAGGCCGTGGCTTCCCGGAGCTCCAGCTCACCGGCGTGGTCGCCGGGATGGGCCAGGGTATCCAGCAGGGAGCCGGAATCCGCATCCCCGGTGGGGGCGTCCAGGGACAGGTGACGGCTGTGCCGCTTCTCACGGCGCTGATAGTCCACCAGACGGCTGTGGATCACCCGGGCGGCATAGGGCAGAAAGCCGCCCCGCCGGGATTCATAGCTGCCGATGGCTTCATGGAAGGCGATCATGGCGATGCTCAGCTCATCGTCCTGCTCTTCACGCACCGGACGGTCCAGAAATTTGGCGGTCTCCGACCGGATAAAGGGCAGATACTGCTCAATGAGCCGGTCTGCGGCATAGGTGTTGTCTCGTGCCTGGCGCAGCCGGGCCGTCAGATCCAGATCCTCCATGGATGCTCACCCCTTTCTCTCTCCTGATAGAATACGCAGCGGCGGCGGGGAAAACCGGGGTGGGATGCACCGATTTTTGCCCGCCGCCGCAAAAAAAGTCACGGGACGTATCAAAGTTCCTGGGGCTTGCTGTTGAGCTTGCCCAGATAGCGGTAGATGCTGGCTTCGGAGCTGCGCAGCTCCTTGGCCACATAGCTCACCGAGCCTTTGAGCAGGAAAACGCCCTTGCGGTTGAGGATATCCATGATCTCCATTTTTTCGTCCTGGTTGAGACGGCTGATCTCCACAGGATAAGATGCCAGCACCGACGAGACGATACTGGCGGTGGCACCGGCGATGGAGGTGGGGTAGCTGCGGTGCACCTCGTCCTCCAGGGGATCGTTCTGCTCGGCGATAAGGCTGGTGCCGCTCTCCTGGCCCGGGGCAATGAGCCCGCCGCACAGGTCCATCACACGGCCTGCCAGCTCCTGATACCGGCTGGCGTCAAAGTTGATGCACAAAAGGCCCACCAGCGCCCCGCTGCGGTTCTTGATGAACATGCTGTTGCAGCACATCTTCTTGCCGGTGGCGGCGGTGCTTTCAAAGCGCAGCACATAGTCCTGCCGCTCGTACGTCCGCTCCGCCAGGTATTCCAGCATCCGGTTGCTCAGAGGAGAGCCCAGGTGACGGCCCGTCAGCTCGCCGTTGGCAATGGCGATGATGCGGTTGGATTCGTCCGTCAGCTCGTGCAGTGCTATCTCATAGTCCGGGCCCAGAATGTGGCCCAGAAACTCAACTGCCAGGGTATAATGCCGCTTCAGTTCCTGATTCATGAATCAGCTGCCTCCTTGTTCTGCCCCGCAGGGCCAAAAGAATCACAAAATTCATTATAACAGGGTTCGGCCCAAATTTCCAGCAGTTTGCGGTAAATTGGAGAACAGCGCAAAAAAAGAGGGCGTCTGTGCACAGGCACAGACGCCCCTGAAATTTGCAGATCAGAATTCCGCGTTGCCCACGGTGCGGGGATGGAGCTCCACGTCACGGATGTTGCTCACGCCGGTGAGGTACATCACCATCCGCTCGAAGCCCAGGCCGTAGCCTGCGTGACGGCAGGAGCCGTAACGCCGCAGGTCGCAGTACCACCAGTAGTCCGCCGGGTTCATGCCCAGCTCACGGATCCGGCCCTCCAGCAGCTCCAGACGCTCTTCACGCTGGCTGCCGCCGATGATCTCGCCGATGCCGGGCACCAGGCAGTCTGCCGCCGCCACCGTCTTGCCGTCGTCGTTCTGGCGCATATAGAAGGCCTTGATCTCCTTGGGATAGTCGGTGACGAACACCGGACGCTTGTACACCTGCTCGGTGAGGAACCGCTCGTGCTCCGTCTGCAGGTCCACGCCCCACTCCACCGGGTAGTCGAACTGGTGGTTATGGGGCTTGAGCAGCTCAATGGCCTCGGTATAGCTCACACGGCCGAAGTCGGAGTTCATCACGTGCTCCAGACGCTCCTTCAGACCCTTGTCCACGAAGCTGTTGAAGAAGTTGATCTCGTCGGGGCAGCGGTCCATGACGTACCGGATGATATACTTGATGAGAGCCTCGGCGTTATCCATATAATCGGTGAGGTCGGCAAAGGCCATCTCCGGCTCGATCATCCAGAACTCAGCGGCGTGGCGCTGGGTATTGGAGTTCTCCGCCCGGAAGGTGGGGCCGAAGGTATAGACGTTGCCGAAGGCCATGGCGAAGTTCTCGCAGTTCAGCTGGCCGGACACCGTCAGATTGGTCTCCTTGCCGAAGAAATCCTTGCTCCAGTCCACGGAGCCGTCCGGCAGCAGGGGAGGATCCTTGGGGTCCAGAGTGGTGACCCGGAACATCTCGCCGGCGCCCTCACAGTCGCTGCCGGTGATGATGGGGGTGTGGACATACACGAAGCCCTGATCCTGGAAGAAGCAGTGGATGGCGTGGGCCGTGGCCGAGCGCACCCGGAACACCGCAGAGAACAGATTGGTCCGGGGCCGCAGGTGCTGGATGGTCCGCAGGAACTCCACGCTGTGGCGCTTCTTCTGCAGAGGATAGTCCGGAGTGGACTTGCCTTCCACTTCAATGGCCGTGGCCTGCACCTCCAGAGGCTGCTTGGCTTCCGGCGTCAGCACCACCGTGCCGGTGACGATCAGCGCCGCACCTACGTTCTGCGCCGCAATCTCCTTATAATTGGCCAGGGTCTGGGCGTTCATCACCACCTGCAGATTCTTGAAGCAGGAGCCGTCATTGAGCTCGATGAAACCGAAGCTCTTCATGTCCCGGATGGTCCGGGCCCAGCCGCCAATGGTGACGGTCTGTCCCGCCATCTTCTCCTGGTCGGCGTAAATGGCTGCAATTTTTGTCAGATTCATAGCGTTTCACCCATATTTCCGTAGTTGTCCGCCCACGTCGGCGGGTCTTTCACAGTAATATGGTATTATATCCTTTTTTTCGGAAATTGACAAGGGGGCAATCTTTTATGCAAAAGTCACTTGACAGCCGCCGGATCTACGGTATCATAAAGATGTGATTAGAAACTAAAGTTTTCCTTAAGAAGGTGAGACCATGACCCAGCGGGAGAGGCAGATATTGGAATGGATCAGGGAAAACCCCATGATCTCCCAGCAGGAGATCGCACAGCGGGCGGGGATCACCCGGTCCAGTGCCGGGGTACACATTTCCAACCTTATGAAAAAAGGCTGCATTGCCGGGAAAGGCTATGTAGTGCCTACGGCGCCCTACGTCACGGTGGTGGGGGGCGTCAACATGGACATCGGCGGATGGCCCCGGGAGCCGCTGGTGGCCCAGGACTCCAATCCCGGGCGGGTACGCACCAGCCTGGGGGGCGTGGGACGCAACATCGCCCACAACATGAGCCTGCTGGGGCTGGATGTGCGGCTGCTGACGGCCTTGGGCGATGACGTATACGCCGGGAAGATCACCGAGTCCTGTGCCCGGCTGGGCATTGACATCAGTCCCTCCCCGGTGATCCCCGGGGGGCACACGTCCACCTATCTCTTCATCAACGACCATCAGGGGGACATGGCTCTGGCGGTATCGGACATGGACATCTGCAGCCACATCTCTCCGGAGCTGCTGAGCCGCCGCCGGGGGCTGCTGGACGGCAGCTGTCTGGTGGTGCTGGATACCAACATCCCGGAAGAGAGCATCCGGTGGCTTTGCGAAAACTGCCATGCGCCCCTCTTTGCCGATCCCGTATCCACCATCAAGGCCGAAAAGCTCCGGAGCGTGTTGGGTAAGCTCCACACCCTCAAGCCCAACCGGCTGGAGGCTGAGCTGCTCTCCGGCGTCACCATCCGGGATCAGGAGAGCCTGGAGCAGGCGGCAGCGGCGCTGCTGGAGACGGGACTGCAGCGGGTATTCATCTCTCTGGGCGGCGACGGGGTCTACGCTGCCGACCGCAGCGGCGGACGGGTACAGCTGCCCACCCTGCCGGGAAAGATGGCGAACACCACCGGCTGCGGCGACGCCTTTATGGCCGCCATCGCCTGGAGCTTCCAGCAGGAGCTGGATCTGGAGACCACCGCCCGGATGGGGCTGGCCGCCTCGGCTCTGGCCATGGAGAGCGCCGAAACCATCAACGAAGAGCTCAGCGCCGACGCCATGCAGCGCCGTGCGGGCAAAGAAGTACAATAAACCCATTACCTATATTTTGCCATTGTCAGGAGGAACATCGTTATGAAGCATCCCTATCTGGACATCGCACCGGAAGTACAGCAGGCCCTGGAGGCCGGTAAGCCCGTGGTGGCTCTGGAGTCCACCATCATCTCCCACGGTATGCCCTATCCCCAGAACGTGGAGACGGCTCTGCGGGTGGAGGAGATCATCCGTGAAAACGGCGCCGTGCCCGCCACCATCGCCATCATCGGCGGCCGTCTGAAGGCAGGCCTCACCCGGGAAGAGATCGACTATCTGGGCCGCACGGGCCTGAAGGTCACCAAGGCCAGCCGCCGGGATCTGCCGGTGCTGGTAGCCAAGGGCGCCGACGGCGCCACCACCGTGGCCACCACCATGATCGTGGCCGCTATGGCCGGCATCAGTGTCTTTGCCACCGGCGGCATCGGCGGCGTGCATCGGGGCGCCGAGACCACCATGGACCTCTCTGCCGACCTGGAGGAGCTGGCCCAGACCCCGGTGATGGTGGTCTGCGCCGGCGCCAAGGCCATCCTGGATCTGGGGCTGTCCCTGGAGTATCTGGAGGCCAAGGGCGTGCCCGTCATAGGCTATCAGACGGAGGAGCTGCCTGCCTTCTACACCCGCAAGAGCGGCTTCGGTGTGGATTACCGGCTGGACACCCCGGAAGAGCTGGCTCAGGCCTTCCACGCCAAGCGTACCATGGGTCTTAAGGGCGGCATGCTGGTGACCAACCCCATCCCGGAGGAGTATTCCATGGACCACGAGGTCATCAACGCCGCCATCGACAAGGCGGTGCAGGAAGCCGCCGAGCAGGGCATCCACGGCAAGGAGACCACCCCCTTCCTGCTGGCCAAGGTGAAGGAGCTCACCGGCGGCAGCTCTCTGGAGTCCAACATCCAGCTGGTGTTCAACAACGCCCGGCTGGCGGCCAAGACCGCCTGCGCACTCAGCGGTCTGGAGCACTGAGGGAGGCACCATCATGAACGACGTACTGCAGCTTCTGGGGCTGCTGTATCTGCTGGCGGTGAACCTGCTGGCGATGCTGGCCTTCGGCTGGGATAAGCACCGGGCCAAGGTGCAGAAGCGGCGGGTACCGGAAAAGCATCTTTTTCTGCTGGCCGTTCTGGGCGGCAGCATCGGGGCCATTGCGGGGATGTATCTCTTCCACCACAAGACCCGGCACGCATCCTTCCGCTACGGCCTGCCGGCCATTCTGGTGGTGCAGTTCCTGCTGGCGGTGGCTGCGGTGCGGCTTTTTTGAACAGATCAAACAAGACGCAGGCGTCTTGTTTGAGGGTAAAGAGGAGGCGTCACGCTCATGCGTGACGCCTCCTCGCGCTTGCACGAAAGACCCGCCTCGATTTTTTGCGAAATTGTCGGCGGATCTTCCGTGAGAAGTGTCATTTCCGACGCACATGTCGCCGGAAATGACGGATTAAAATGTATTCCGCTGTCTGGGGGCGTGAAGGTTGTCAGGCTTCGATCCCCAAAGAAGGAGGCGTCATCCCGTAGGATGACGCCTCCCAGCCTGTCGAAAAAGTCTTTTCGACAGGCTGCTGCACTTTTTGAAACTTCAAAAAAGTTTCAAAAAGTGGTTTGACTGGACGTGAAAGACAACCCTGACGGTTTTCTTTCACACTATCTTTCCCTC
>CALWXA010000070.1 GCA_944385395.1 uncultured Oscillospiraceae bacterium
GTTCACCGGCTGGCGGTTCACCGCGTCGGCGCAGGCCACGTCGATGGCCACCGGGTCAAAGGAGGCGAACATGCCCACATCCGGCACGATGGCCGCGTCGTTCTCGGCGTGGCAGTCGCAGTTGGGAGAGACCTGGCTCACAATGTTGATATGGAAGTTGGGACGGCCGTCCACCACGGCCTTGGAATATTCGGCGATCTTACGGTTGAGGATCACAGCGCCGGCGTTATAATCCGCCTCGATGGCATCCCGGCCGCAGATGGCGATGCAGCGGCCGCAGCCCACACACTTGCTGTGGTCGATGGTGGCCTTTTTGTCCGTTACGGAGATGGCGTCATGGGCGCAGATTTTGGTGCAGATCTTGCAGCCCACGCACTTGTCGTGATCTACCTGAGGCTTGCCGGCAGCATGCTGCTCCATCTTGCCGGCCCGGGAACCGCAGCCCATGCCGATGTTCTTCAAGGCGCCGCCGAAGCCAGCCGTCTCATGGCCCTTGAAATGGGACAGGGAGATGAACACATCGGCGTCCATGATGGCCCGTCCGATCTTGGCTTCCTTGACGTATTCACCGCCCACCACCGGCACGTAGGCCTCATCAGAGCCCTTGATGCCGTCGGCGATGATCACCTGGCAGCCGGTAGACAGCGGAGAAAAGCCATTGAGGCAGGCGGCATCCAGATGATCCAGTCCGTTTTTCCGGCCGCCCACATACAGGGTGTTGCAGTCGGTGAGGAAGGGCTTGCCGCCCCGCTCCTTGACGAAATCCGCCACAGCCTTGGCCCAGTTGGGACGCAGGAACGCCAGGTTCCCGGGCTCACCGAAGTGCATCTTGATGGCCACAAACTTCTTGTCGAAATCGATTTCTCCCATACCGGCGGTTTTCATCAGCCGCATCAGCTTCTGGGGCAGGTTCTCACGGAAATCCGCCCGCAGATCCGCAAAATATACTTTGGATGCCATGCACAATCGCTCCTTTGATGATGATTATATAAAAGTGTAGCATATTTTTTCCGGATATGCTACCATCATTTTGATAAAAGAGGAGGACTGCGCCATGTCTTTATTGCTGCATCATGTCACCGCCCAGGAGGACGGTCTGTGCCTGCGGGACATTCTTACGCAAACGTGGCACATCTCCTCCACCCTGCGCCGCCGGCTGTGCTGCCGCAGCGGCGCCCTGCTGTGCAACGGACAGACCGCCTATCTGGGCCAGCGGGTCCATACCGGGGATGTGGTGCAGGCGGACGTATCCGATAAACCCGGCTCCCCGCCCCCTGCCGGTCCCTATCCCCTGACGCTTTCGGTGCTGTGGGAGGACGAACATCTGCTGGCCATTGACAAACCGGCAGGGGTGGCTGTCCATGATTCCGCCCTCACCGCCGAGGAGGTCACCGTGGCCGGTGCGGTGCTGCGGTATCTGGGCGCTTCCGTGTTCCACGCCGTCAACCGGCTGGACCGGGGCACATCCGGCGTGATGCTGGTGGCCAAAAATGCCTATCTCCACAGCCGCTGCATGACGCTTCTGCATACCGATGCCCTGCGCCGGGAATACCGGGCCGTATGCTGCGGCCTGCCCCAACCGCCGGAAGGCCGGGTGGATGCCCCTATCGCCCGGGACCCGACGTCCCTGCTGCGGCGGCAGGTAGACGCTGCCGGACAGCCGGCGGTAACGGATTACCGCCTTTTGCACCACGAGAAGGGTCTTTCCCTGCTGGCTTTGTATCCCCATACCGGGCGCACCCACCAGCTGCGCCTGCACATGGCCCATCTGGGCTGCCCGCTGGCAGGAGACTGGCTCTACGGCCAGGAGGATCGGTCGCTGATCCCCCGGCCGGCCCTCCACTCCTACCGGCTGCAGTTTATCCATCCCATCACCAACCGGGCGGTAGAGGTCACAGCGCCCCTGCCGCCGGATCTCACGGCGCTGCTGCCGCTTTACGGACAGCAAGGGGCTGTGGTATACTGAGAAAAATGACACAAGGAGGTCCCTTATGGATCTTTGCAATCAACGGGATATCCAGGCCCTGCTCTCCCGGCACGGCTTTCGGTTCTCCAAGGCCCTGGGCCAGAATTTCCTCATTGAGTCCTGGGTCCCCCAGCGTATCGCCGACGCCTGCGGCGCCGATGCCGGCACCGGGGTACTGGAGATTGGGCCGGGCATTGGCCCTCTGACCCGGCAGCTGGTGCAGCGGGCCGGACAGGTGGTGTCTGTGGAGCTGGACCGGCGGCTGTACCCGGTTTTGGAAGAAACCATGGCTGGCTGCAATAATTTCACCCTGGTGCCGGGCGATATCATGCAGTGTGATCTGGCCGCCCTGGTGCAGCAGCATTTTCAGGGCCTGCGGCCCATTCTCTGCGCCAATCTGCCCTATCAGATCACCACGCCGGTACTGAAAAAATGTGTGGAAAGCCGCCTTTTTGACTCCCTGACGGTACTCATCCAAAAGGAAGTGGCCCTGCGGATCTGTGCCGCTCCCGGCAGCGCCGACTATGGTGCCTTTTCGTTGCTGATGCAGTACTATACCCAGCCGGAGCTGCTGTTCACCGTCCCCAACACCTGTTTCCTGCCGGCCCCCAAGGTCACCTCGGCGGTGGTGCATTGTCCGGTGCGGAAAACACCTCCGGTGCAGGTTTGCAGTGAAGCCGCCCTGTGGCGTGCGGTTCGAGCAGGCTTTGCCCTGCGCCGCAAGACGCTGGTGAACTCCCTGCAAACCGGTTATCCCCTACCCAAGGAAGCTCTTGCCCAGGCTATCGCCCAATGCGGACTGAGTCCCGATGTACGGGGCGAGCGGCTGTCGCTTTCAGACTATGCAAAACTGGCAGACGGTCGGGAAGAAATGCTGACAAGTAAATAATCTTTACAGATAAAAACATAAAAGAGGAGGCATATGCCTCCTCTTTTTCTTATCTTAGAACTGTTCCCGCCATATCCCCCGCAGGGACGATACGGCGCAGCAGCCCGGCAATTGGGCCAGACGATGCAGCGGCTCCGTTTCCGCCGCATCCGCCTGGTTCAGAAGGATTATATTACCCGATTCCTTATCCGGAGCATGCATGGATCCGGGCAGCAATCGTTCCGGTGAACCCTGCCCATATCATTTAGGCAGGGAAATCTTTTCCGTTAGGAGCAAAAGGATCGCAAGCGGGGAACGTATGGATACCGAACGTACTTTCCCTGTTAACGCAGAAGTTGATGCATGCAGTGGCCCTCTGCCTGGGGCATATCCGTTCCCAAGATCCGGGACAGGGTTGGCGCTACATCGATGATTTCCCCGGTCTCCAAGAATACCCCCGGAGCAAATGCAGGTCCGCTGCCCAGGAAAACCGGCTGAGGTCCTTTTTCTGGTTGATAGCCATGGGTTGCCAAGCCCAGTCTGTAGTCGCTCAAATCTATAGGATTGAGGAGCGGTTCATTCCAAGCATCGGAATAAGCGGTATAGCCATCCGTTTCTACTACAAAAGAGAAATCTCCGTAAAGCCCATAGCGGCTGCTTACCTCTGAAAGGGTCTGGATCTGGCCGATTCCCCAGACCTCTTGATCCTGAAGTTCTTGCAAATACCGGAGTACCTGCTCCGAAAGAGCAGCATCCTCCCGGTTGCGCAGATAAACGGAAAACGACATTCCATTCGATTGCGCAAAAGCCCGCCAATCCCGGACAAGTCCATTTTCATCTACATCAATGAATCCGCCTCTGCGAAGCAGAACATTCGGTTTGATGCGTCGGACGAAATCCATCTGGCCGTGATCGCTGAGCAGGACGAAATTGGTATGGGCCAAGGTCCCGCTGTCCACCAAAGCCTGGTACAGGTCGCCCAGCCATTCGTCCAAAATATCCAGGCAGGTTCTGTTGTGGCTGCTGAAAGCTCCATAGCGGTGTCGCGTGGAATCCATATAGCAATTATGAACCATCATCAGATCAGGCTGCACGGACCGGATCAGAGAACAGGTACAGCCGTTGATGAAATCATCAAAGGTGTTGGTTCGGGAAAGCGCCTTCTTGCTGTGGTCAAACGGAAAAAGATGCAGATTTTCCTGCACAATTTCCAATGTCTTCTGGTTGGCACCAAATCCAGCGAATCCCTCTTTCGGCGATTCCTGCGGATCAGGGAAAAAGTATTCATTAATGAGATAGTCGATATGGGGATGATTGCCCATAACCGGCCAGTAAACAGAAGCAGTCGTGCATCCTGCCCGCTTGGCAGCAGTAAAAAGATCCTCACACCGGATAGCAGAAGATGACACCAGCCAGTCTATCTTGCCATCGTCTACCGTTTTAAAAGCAGTGTTGGAAACAACACCGTGTTTTCCCGGACGGCAGCCAGTGGCCAGGGATATGTGGGCCGGATATGTCAAACTGGGATAGATCGTGCGAACATGAAGGACTCCTGCAGCTTGTCCCAGAAGTTTTTGGAAATTAGGCTTTGTGCGCAGATACTCCAGATCCTCATATACCAGTGCATCCATCGAATAGACAATAAGTTTTTCCCGCATAATCCAATCTCTCCTTTCCCAGGAATTGATGCCGTAATTATAGCCGGTATCTGCCAGGATGTCAACGAGCCGTGTGGCAAAATTGTTATAAAATGTTGGATTATTTGCTGATTGCCGAGGGCTATTAAGCAGATCGGCCGGTTTCAAAATCACCGTCAAACAATTTTATTTTCTTTTAAATACATATTTACGTTCATAAATCATGAATAATCAATATAAATACCTCCATAATTCAACGGATATCAGGGCATAAGTTTCTCTGGAGCCCCCCTTGTGTTCTGTGGTAAAATCCTCACAAATTTTGAAAAATCTGAAAAATAATGTTGCAAAGCAGCAACTCTTATGGTAATATGACGGTATAGAAGCCAGACTGTACGTAGAATTTTGGTTAAAATGTTGAATTCATGCGAGACACCGGTTGAAAACCATCTTCAAAGGTGTGTTTCTGGAGAGCGTTTCTCCAACTAATGGGAGGCGATAAAGTGAGAAAGAAACGCAAGCAGAAGCCCTTGCCGTATCTGCTGTTACTTCCGATGGTGATACTGTTCGGGCTTTTTACTTTTTATCCTTTTATTCGGAGCATTTATTTGACCTTTTTCATTACTGATCCTTTGGGAAATCCCTCCAGTTTTGTTGGGTTTTCAAACTTTGAGCGTGTATTTACCGATGAAGGATTTGTGAAGTCGCTGGTTTCTACCATCAAGTTCGCAGCGATGGTGGGGATCGGAACCTTTTCCGTAGCCATCGTGCTGGCACTTCTGTGTATGCATCCGCGGCGGGGCAGTAAAATTTATCAGACCATGTACGCCCTGCCCATTGCAGTGGCCTCCGTCCCGGTATCGGCACTGGCTTCTTACATTCTTTCCAAGTACGGAATCCTGAATCAGCTGTTGGGTATCGATATCGGCTGGTTTTCTACAGAGCAGACCGCACTGATTGCCTGTGCAGCCGTTACAATTTGGTCCAGTGTGGGGACCAGTTTCATTTTTTTATTGGTAGGATTTCGGAATGTACCGGAGGATTTGTTGGAATGTTCCCGGCTGGATGGCGCAGGTCCAATCCGCAGAGTTCTGAATGTGGTGCTGCCGCTGGCGTCGCCCCAAGTATTCTTTGTGATCTTCCTGAACATCGTCAATTCTTTCAAAGCCTTTGCCATCATCAAATTGCTGACGCAGAAAGGGCCCAACGACTCCACCAACATACTGGTTTATGCCATTTACTCCAACGCCTTTCTGCGAGGCAGATTCGAAACAGCCTGTGTCTATTCGCTGGTACTGTGTGCCCTGATCTTCCTGGTTACCCGTGTTCAGCTTCTGTGTGAAAAAAGGATGGTGTATTATCAATGAGGGACATGCAGTCACGCCGGAGAAAACCCATGCGCCGGAAAGATTGGCTGGGCGTTTTGGGGTTTATCGCCAAGCTGATTTTGGGCCTGCTGTTTATTTCTCCGCTGCTGGTTGGCTTGGTTTTCAGTTTCGTGCCATCCCGTCTGCTGAATAATCTGCCAGATCTGGAAACGGTACTGGGAAATCTAACCCTGGAGAACTACAAGTGGATCATGGGCTATATCCCTATCTTCCGCTTCCTGGGCAACTCCTTCGTGGTTTGCGCAGTGATTATTGTGGTGCAGGTGATTTTGTCCAGTTTTGCCGCTTACGCCTTTTCCTTCTTCCGTTTCCGCGGCAGCAAGATTCTCTTCCAGATCATCCTGATCGCCATGATGATCCCTGCAGAGGTAACGGTGATCGCAAACTATCTGACAATCCAAAGCATGAATTTGGTTAATACGTATGCGGGTCTTTGTGCAATCAGTCTCCTGAGCGGTACTTCCATCTTTATGATGCGCCAGAGTTACATGCAGATCCCCCGGGAGCTAAAGGAAGCTTCACTGGTAGATGGCTGCAGTGACATGCGGTTTTTGTTCCGCATTGCCATGCCTCTGACGGTTCCCGCTATTGCATCCCTGGCGATCTTCTTGTTTATCTCAGCGTATAACATGTATTTCTGGCCCATGCTGGTGGCTCAGAATACCGACAAGCAAACCATACAGATCGGCATGGCCATGTTGGTAGGTACGGAAAACGTGGAGTATGGTCATGTCTTGGCAGGCGCTATGCTCAGTATTGTGATTCCCGTTGCAGCATTTATTATCGGACAGGACTATCTGATCAAGGGGATGACTTCCGGTGCGGTAAAGGGATAGCAGATAGAAAAAACAAAAGAAAAGAAAGTGAGGTAGAAGAATGAAAAAGAGGTTCTTGGCTATGCTGGCTGCTGTGATGGTGGCAGCTCTGCTCCTGTCTGGCTGCGGCCAGACAACGACCTCCGGCGGTCCTACGGAGATCAATATGTGGAGCGTTTGGACCGGTACGGGCGGCGAATCCATTCAGAAGATGGCAGACGAATTCAATGCATCTCAGGATGAATATAAGGTCGTCGTCACGTATTCCGGCTCCTATGACGAGACACTGGCGAAGTTCCAGTCCTCGGCAAAGGGTTCCCGTCCTGACATGGTAATGGTGTCCACGGAATCTGCAGCCCTGTTCTTCGACAACCCGGATTACTACATTCCTATTGACAAGTATGTGGAAGCGGACAGCTATGACATGTCCGGAATCTACACCAACCTGCGCGCCTCCTACACCGACAGTGACGGAAAGTGGCAGTGCATGCCCTTGGGCAACACCGTTGTAGGCTTCTTCTATAACAACGAGGTGCTGGAGAAGGCCGGCGTCAGTGCTGCGGATCTCAACAGCTATGAGGAGATCGAAGAAGCCTGCCAGAAGCTGGCCGACGCAGGCGTTAGATATCCCTTTATCCTGGTGAGCAACTCCATCTACTATACCTTCCCCATGACCGCTGAAGGCATCGATTATGTGGACAATGACAACGGAAAGTCCGGCAGTCCCACCCGCTGCCTGCTGGATGAGGAGCCCGCCGCTTCCGCTACCACTAAGTATTTCCAGTTCATCAAGAACCTGGCAGCCAAGGATCAGCTGGCTCCCTACGATCTGGCGGCTGCTGATACCCGGCAGATGTTCGTGAATGGTGAATCCGCCATCATGATGGCCACCATTTCCGGAATGAGCGCTATCGGCGAGTTGTCCAACTGGGAACTGGACTTTGGGTTCCATGTAGCACCCACCATCTCCAAAGGCGTTGAAAACCTGGGTCAGTGCACCGGCGGCGGCGTCCTGTTCCTGGGAAATAACGGCGATGAGAATCGCGAAAAGGGCAGCTGGGAATTCATGAAGTTCATGATGGAGCCGGAAAACACTTCTGCGTTTGCCATGGCCACAGGCTACCTGCCTATCAATCAACAGGGTGCAGATACCGCCGAGTACAAAGCCTTTGTAGAGGAGAAGTTCCCCACAGCAAAGGATGCCATGGAAGCTCAGATGGCCACCGGAGCCGATGTCTATAATGCCATCCTTCCCATGTTCAACGACTTCCATCAGATCGTGATGGATTACATGGCCAAGGTGATCAATGAACCCAGCTACACTGCCGAACAGGCAACAGCGGATATGGCTAAGGACATCAACGAATGTATTGAGCTTTATAACATGAGCAAGTAAAACCTGGTGAGCTGCCGCATAATGTATTCCTGCGGCAGCTCACTTTTTCATAGTCCCTGAAAGCCATGGACTAAAAACAAGCCCCTGCGCTGTCGCCTGCTGCAAAGCTGCTGACGGCCAGGGATCACAGAGGCGGCAAGGCCCCTGGTGAAAATTGGGAAGGGGGAAATAGTCTTGAGCTGCGAAGTGGTGATCGCATACGATCTGGGTACCAGCGGCGTGAAGGCAGCAGTAGTCGACCCATCAGGAACAGTGCTTCGAACAGCAGTAGGTACATATCATCTCCAAACAGATGCTACAGGCCGGGCCCATCAAGATCCCGAGGAATATTGGGCCGCTGTTTGCCGGACAACCCGTCAGGTGCTGGCATCCAGGTCGGAATGCGAAACCGTGGTAGGCGCCGTTTGCTGTTCTCAATGGAAAGGAATCATCCTGGCCGACTCACAGGGCCAAGCCCTGTATCCATGCATTACCTGGCTGGATTCCAGTGCCAGTGCCCAGGCGTCTTATCTAAACCGAGTCCTTGAAACGGATGAATTTTCTCCGCAGTCATATTGGGCAAAGCTGTTGTGGCTAAAGCAGCAGGAACCGGAGCTGTTTGAAAAAGCTGCGATGATTCTGGAAGTAAACTCCTATATTAAAATGAAGCTTACCGGTGTGGCGGCGGTGGATGTCACCAATCATTTCACCGATGCAGAAGATCCGGAAACCCGGTCTCACTATCGCCAAATTCTAAGCGCTTCTGGAATTGATCCCTCCAAATTCCCGGCGATGGTGCCCATTCAAGCACAGGTAAGCGCTGTTACCTCCGCCGCTGCCCAGGCTACCGGATTGCAAGAAGGAACCCCCGTTTTTGGCGGATGTGGTGATATTCCTGCCATTGCACTGGGCATCGGCTGCGCCGGTTGCGGGGATGTTCACGCCTATTTTGGTACCTCTGGTTGGATCGGTGTTACAACCAAAGCAGGTTCACACATGGGAGCCATGGCCAGCTCCCTGCTATTGCCGGGAAGGGAAATCCTCTTGAACACCATGCAAACCGTGGGACTGTCAATCGACTGGACCATCCGCCGCTTTTACCCTCAGGAAGCCGAATCCATGGGACAGGACATCTTCCCATGGCTGGAGCAGGAATTGGAGACAGTTCCGCCCGGTTCGCAGGGTCTGCTTGCGCTGCCTTGGCTGAACGGAGAGCTCCCCCCCTGGTCTCCTTATGCCCGGGCAGGCTTCCTCAACGCATCCGCCATCCATGGACGGGCCCATTTCCTCCACGCAATGATGGAGAGTATCTGCTGGTCCATGCGTATCAGGAAAAGCAGCAGCGAAGCCATCCTGGGGACAGAGCTGAAGCGCCTGCGTGTAACCGGCGGCGGAGCCGGAGGACAGCACTGGATGCAGATGCTTGCCGATATGCTGGAGCTTCCCATTGAGATCCCCTGCGGCCATCGCCACAGCGGCACCATCGGTGCGGCTTTCTGCGCCTGGGTGGGAAACGGCACCTATCATGATTTTGATGAGTGCCGGCGTCAAGTCAAATTGGCGCATGTACTGATGCCGCAAAAAGACCGCAAAGCCATATACAATGAACTTTGCGGTCGGTATGACACTCTATATCGTTGTTTGGAGCCTTTTTTTGAAACGTTACAGGACAAATAGCAAGATCAGGTGTTGGAGTCTGAGGGTTCCAAGTTGGCCAGGATCAGCGTTAGTCCCAGTTCCTTGATGCCCCGCACGTATTCCTGGGAAAGATTCTGATCCGACACAACTACATCAATGTCCTTCAGACTGCACTCGGAAGCAAACGCATTGGTGCCAAATTTGCCGCTGTCTGCTACCAGAATCACCGTACGGGCGCGTTCCGTGATCATATGGATGAACTCAGCGTCATCACTGCTATAATCAGAGATCCCGTTTTCAAAGGTAATACCGCCGGCTCCTATAAAGGCCTTATCCACATAATATTTTTTTAATGTATCCCGGACAGAGTAGCCAACGATATTCAATTCGTCGTGATTGAGCCGGCCACCCAGAATGTGTACGTCCACATCCGTACGGATCAGCTCTGTAACAACGGGTATTGCATTGGTGATAACCGAGATATTCTGTGTCTGCTTCAGGTTTTTGGCAACCTCCAGCACCGTGGATCCCATTCCCAGAAGTACAGAATCCCCCGGATTTACCAGCTTTGCTGCAGCACGACCAATGGCGGTACGTTCTGCATAGCCCAAAGCATCTTTATCACCATAATAAAATGACCCGCTGCTCAGATCATCTGCCAACACGGCACCGCCATGGATCCTCTTGGCAAGGCCCTGATCTTTGAGTGCTTCTAAGTCCCGACGAGCAGTTTCGTGGGAAACATCAAATTTTCGCACAATCTCAGAAATGCTAATAATGTTATTAGCTTTCAAGTGTTCTAAAACCAGATATTGGCGTTCTTTAGCAAGCATGCAAGCAGCCCCCGAACAAAATATTTTTTACTATTATACGGAAAAAAATCAGTAAAAGCAAGGGAAATTACCATATTGTCAATTTAAGTTGAAAGAAGGGCGAACAGCAGTGAAAATTGTAGTTTGCGAATTTAGGCAGGAAAGCAATTCGTTTAACCCAGTAAACGCTAAATGGAAAGACTTCCAGCGCTGCGGAATTTATGAAAATGAAGAAATGCGCCGGGCACTGGAAGGAAAACCATGTGCAGTAAATGGGATGTTTTGTGCGATTCAGGCTGCCGGCGAGAACTGCATTCCCACCATATCCATGAACGGCAACAGCGGCGGGATTGTAGATCAAAGTGTTGTCGACTATTTCCTTGAAAAAGCTGTCTCCGCTCTTCGCAAGGAATTACCCGTTGACGGTGTTTTTGTGTCTCTGCACGGTGCTACCCAAAGCACAAAGTGGGAGGATGTCTGCGGGGAAATCCTGTCTGTATTGCGCCAGACAGTAGGCTCTTCCGCCGTTATTGCCATCTCCTGCGACCTTCACGCCAATGTGACGGAAAAGATGTGGGAAATGGCGGACATCATCTGCGGATACCACACATATCCCCACGTGGACTTTTTTGAAACAGGCTATCGGGCGGCCGAACTGGGTATACGGGCCCTGCGGGGCGAAAAGCTCCAGAAATCCAGGGTTGAGCTGCCCATGATCGTAACAGCCAGCAGCTATACCACATTGCGGGGCGAATTCTCCAAGTTGATGGAAGAAGGAAAACAGATGGTGGAAAATGATGAAATCCAGGATTTTTCCATTTTCCAAATGCAGCCCTGGCTGGATGTTTCCTGCGGCAGATCAACAGTAGTAGCCATCGGCCATAAGGCGCAGGAGTGCGCCAACTACCTGGCAGAGCGGCTTTGGACATTGCGCCATACGTTCCATGCCCCCCTGTATACAGTGTCTCAAATCTGCCGAATCGCAAAAGAAAATACAACTGGACGGCCCATTATTTTGGTAGATGCTTCAGATTCTACCAATGCCGGAGCCTGCGGTGACAGTGCTTTTGTTTTAAAGGAAATTCTTACTAAGTATCCTACCCTGAAATCCGCTTTTTATCTCAACGATCCCCGCTTGGTTGAAGAAGCCTTTGCTGCAGGTGTAGGAGCCAAACGCCAGCTTGTCATCGGAGGTTCTATCTCCGGCTCCGAAAATGTTTCTGTAATCTCAACGGCAGTCGTCCGTTCGCTGCACGATGGAAAGTATATCCTAGAAGGCCCGGCAAGTAGGGGGATGCCGTGCAACATCGGCAAAACGGCGGTCCTGACAGTGAAAAATACGGACATCGTGGTCTGCCAGGCAATTTCGGCTCCCGGTGACCCCCAGATTTATCGATACAATGGCATCGAACCGGAAAACTATCAGCTGGTAGTGGTAAAGGCATGTACATCTTACCGTGCGGCATATGAAAAAATTGCGGCAGGTATTTACGAGGCGGATACGATAGGCGCAGCGGCGGTAAATCTGGATCGATTGACCTTTACCCACATTCCAACTGCGTTTTTCCACTTTGCCAATCATTCTTTGGACGCAGAAGCGCCCCAGCTTCTGGCTGTAAAACAAAGCAGCGCAGCGGAAGGAAATGCAGAATGGAACTCAATGAGCTGACCGTCTTACTCCGCCTGCTGCTGGCGATGGTTTGCGGGGCACTTCTTGGTGCAGAACGCCTGCGCAAGCGGCGGGGGGCTGGTGTCCGAACCTATATTCTGGTATGCATGGCTTCTGCACTGGTTATGATGACCAGTCAGTTTATCAACCAAAATCTGCCCTATACCACCGACGCAGGCCGCATGGGAGCGCAAGTCATCAGTGGAATCGGTTTTTTGGGCGCAGGCACAATTCTCTTGACGGGACAACACCGAATCCGGGGAATCACTACTGCCGCCGGACTGTGGGTATCTACCTGTATCGGTCTTGCCATCGGCATAGGTTTCTATTTCGGCGGAATCAGCCTGTGCATGTTTAGTTTTTTCACTATGACGGTGATCGGGGAATATCAGGACTGGTGTATGCGCAGAAGCCGGCGTATTCAAATTTTCCTCATTTTTGAACAAATGGCGCAAATTGCCCTATTTTTGCAGCACTTAAAAGAGGAACAAATGCAGATCCTGGATTTTGAGATCACCAACAGCAGCGCCAACGGTGCAGTAGGTGTATCCTGCCTGGTAAAGGGCAGTAAGGATATCAGTCATCAAGAAATGCTCAAAAAGCTCCGGGAATCTCCGGGAATTTGGATGATGGAGGAGTTCTGAAGCCGCTCCGGTAAATCCATTCGCCGGTCTTCCCTGCTCTTGGTCTTTGCTTTCCTTCATATCTTCTGGCGCTTTGCGATACTGCAGCTGTCATCCAGTGTACATGAGCATGTCGGGCAGGTCTCCGTTTGATAACGGAGACCTGCTCTTTTCCCCGGCAAAATCGGTATAGTCCAATAGAAAAAGAGCTAACTGACGCCTCTGAATCAGTTAGCTCTTTCCTTATGCCCTGCAAAATATGGGCAAATGGCCTCTGCAAGCATTTTCAATGCACAAGTCCTTTCCCCATTCAAAACCGTTGCCACCACATCTCCCCCAGGGACGATACGGCGCAGCCGCCCAGCAGTTGGGTCAGACGATGCAGCGGTTTCATGTCCGCCGCATCCGCCTGGTTTAGAAGGATCACATCCCCCAGGGCCTCCTGCGCTACCACCCGGGCGATCCGCTCCGGAGTGGCAGGATCTTCCGGGCCGCATCCAGCCAGCCGGGCAAATAGCTCCGGACAGTGGGCAGCCTCCTCCAGTGGTCTATCCAATCCGGCGGCGCCTACCACCAGCACCCGGCGCTCCGTTTCCGGAGGGATCACCGGCTCCCAGGGACGGTGGGCCTTCAGAGGCCGTCCGGCGGCGCCGTCAGCCTCCACCAGTACATAGTCAGCCAGGGTCTGCCACCCCGTTTCCTCCGGCGGCAACAGTTTGCCCTGGGGACTGGCAGGGCCGGTATACACCACCTGTCCGGGACGGCAGGCTTCCGCCGCCTGCCGCAGTGTGGGACAATAGCATGCCTCCGGCTCCGGCAGCCACATTTTCGTGGTGGTACAGACCAGCACGCTGCCCTGCTGCCGCAGTTCCGCCGCCAGATGTCGGATCAGCGTGGTCTTGCCGCCGCTGCCCACCACCGCCGTGACACCCCGGGGGATCTCCAGCAATTCATGCAGTCTCATAAAAGCTCCTCCATGGCCTTCCGGAGCCCGGCAGCACCGTACCGGCCGCTGCGGCGGCAGAAGGCTCGGTGCAGGCGCTCCACATTTTCGGCGTTATGCTCGATCTCCTTGCTGTAAAGGCGTATCACCTCACAGAGCCTTTCTTTACTGGAACAACGGTTTACAAGAGATGCCAGCACCAGGGCATGGAACAGGGACAGCTTCACCCAGGGCAGCACCCGGCCATCGTACACGCCCTTGAGGAAAAAGCGGAAGGTATCATATACCAGTACCTTTTCCAGCAACGGTTCCCAGTCCTGCCGGAAGGAGCCGGATGCCGAGGTTTCCAGCAGCTCCTTCCACCGGGGCGTCAGGATCTCCAGCCCCAGAAGCTTTTTGCGGTACGCCTGAGAAACGCCGCCGGGAACTGCATTGGGGTTTTCAATCGTTTCGTCCAGCTTCTCACCCAAGGTCAGCAGCTGCTCCATTTTGGTCCGCAGGGGCATGCCGGGGGCCTGCAGCAGCTCCATAGCCTGCCGCCGGCCAGTATACAATCGGAAAAACCGACCGGCGTCCAGATCATTGTACTGCGTCACCTCTTCCGCCGTCTCCTCCGTAAGGAATCGTACCGGCTCCTGACGCAGCAGAAACAGCTTCGCCCAGGCGGGACAGGACAGCCCCGGCATGATCTCCCGCCGGGCGCCGTATTCCGCCACAAACCGGGGATGCAGCCGGCAGGTGCGGCACAAGGCTTCCTCCCCCAGCTGGGCATACAGATCGCACAGGCCCCGGTCATTGAGCAGCACACACCGCCCCGATGGGGTGCGGGCCATCTGGTACTCCCCTGCTTCCTCCACCACCGCCTGGGCCAGGCGGCGGCCCCAGGGACCCTGCATAGCCGCATAGCGCCGGGCGCTCTCTTGGTCCACCGGCAGCTCCCAGCCGGCGCAGCAGGTGTCCGGACAGTCTCCCGCCAGGCAGCGGAATTCCTTGTCCCACTCCGGTCTGGTCACATACATGCTGTCACCTCCTCTTTTCCCTTATGATACCTGCCGCTGCCGCTCTTGGCAAGAACTTTTCCCCTCTGTGCCCACACCATATCCTGTGGTCCCCTCCACTATATTTTGTGGTGCCCTCCCCGGTGGTGAAACAGCATATATGGTCGAAATTTGGTGATTTCACCAAATTTATGCCAACATTTTCAGCAGGTGTCTACACATTATTTTGAGTAAATCTCTTGCACAAACACAAGATATGGTATATCATTGGTTGTGCACGGATCATCGCGGCGTCTTGCGCAAAGCGCCGCCTGCCATAGATACAGGAGGGAAACATATGAATATCATCAAGCGCAATGGATCGGAGGTCATTTTTGACATCACCAAGATCATCGCAGCCATTACCAAAGCCAACGATACGGTAGAAGAAGCGGACCGGATGACCCCGGTGCAGATCCAGCGCATTGCTCAGAGCGTGGAGCTGCAGTGCCTGAAGATGAACCGGGCCCCCACCGTGGAAGAGATCCAGGATATGGTGGAGCACCACATCATGGCCCACGGCGCCTTTGAAGTGGCCAAGCGGTACATCACCTACCGCTACACCCGGTCTCTGGTGCGTAAGTCCAACACCACCGACGACAAGATCCTCTCCCTCATTGAGTGCAACAATGAGGAAGCCAAGCAGGAGAACAGCAACAAGAACCCGGTGGTGAACTCCACCCAGCGGGACTACATGGCCGGTGAGGTCAGCCGGGATATCACCAACCGCATCCTGCTGCCCAAGGACATCGTGGATGCCCACAACGAAGGCATCATCCATTTCCACGATACCGACTACTATGCCCAGCACATGCACAACTGCGATCTGGTGAACCTGGAGGACATGCTGCAGAACGGCACCGTCATCACCGGGACCCTCATCGAAAAGCCCCACAGCTTTGCCACCGCCTGCAACATCGCCACCCAGATCGTGGCCCAGGTGGCGTCCAACCAGTACGGCGGACAGTCCATCTCCCTGACCCATCTGGCGCCCTTTGTCCAGGTAAGCCGGGAGAAGATCCGCTCCAACGTCCGGGAGGAATTTGCCGCCGTGGGCGTGGAGGTATCCGACGAGCAGGTGGCGGCCATCGCCGAGAAGCGGCTGCGGGATGAGATCCGCCGGGGCGTGCAGACCATCCAGTATCAGGTGGTGACGCTGCTGACCACCAACGGTCAGGCTCCCTTTGTGACGGTATTCATGTACCTGGGTGAGGCCAAGAACCAGCAGGAGCGGGACGATCTGGCTCTCATCATCGAGGAGACTCTGCTGCAGCGCTATCAGGGCGTGAAGAATGAAAAGGGCGTGTGGGTCACCCCCGCCTTCCCCAAGCTCATCTACGTGCTGGAAGAGGACAACATCCACGAGGACAGCAAGTACTGGTACCTCACCAAGCTGGCTGCCAAGTGCACTGCCAAGCGCATGGTACCCGACTATATCAGCGAAAAGAAGATGCTGGAGCTGAAGATCGACAAGAACGGCGAAGGCCACTGCTACACCTGCATGGGCTGCCGCAGCTTCCTGACCCCCTATGTGGACGAAAACGGCCAGCCCAAGTACTACGGGCGGTTCAACCAGGGCGTTGTGACCCTGAACCTGCCGGATGTGGCTCTGTCCTCCGGCGGCAACATCGAGAAGTTTTGGCAGATCCTGGATGAGCGGCTGGAGCTGTGCCACCGGGCATTGATGTGCCGTCATGAGCGGCTCAAGGGCACGCTGTCCGACGCCGCACCCATCCTCTGGCAGTACGGCGCCTGCGCCCGGCTGAAGAAGGGTGAACCCATCGACAAGCTGCTCTACGGCGGCTATTCCACCATCTCCCTGGGCTATGCAGGACTGTATGAGTGCGTGAAGTATATGACCGGCAAGTCCCATACCGATCCCTCCGCCACGCCCTTTGCTCTGGAGATCATGGACAAGCTCAACGCCGCCTGCCGGAAATGGAAGGCGCAGCACAACATCGATTTCAGCCTCTACGGCACGCCTCTGGAATCCACCACCTACAAGTTTGCCAAGTGCCTGCAGAAGCGTTTCGGTATCGTGGAAGGCATCACCGACAAGGGCTATATCACCAACTCCTATCACGTCCATGTCACCGAGCCCATCGACGCCTTCAAGAAGCTGGAGTTCGAGGCACAGTTCCAGCACCTCTCCCCCGGCGGCGCCATCAGCTATGTGGAAGTGCCGGATATGCAGAACAATCTGGACGCCGTGCTGGCAGTGATGCAGTTCATCTATGACCACATCATCTATGCCGAGCTGAACACCAAGTCCGATTACTGCCAGGTCTGCGGCTGGGACGGCGAGATCGAGATCCAGGAGAATGAGAACGGCAAGCTCATCTGGAGATGCCCCCAGTGCGGCAACACCGATCAGGACAAGATGAACGTGGCCCGGCGGACCTGCGGCTATATCGGAACCCAGTTCTGGAACCAGGGCCGGACCCAGGAGATCAAGGACCGGGTGCTGCACCTGTAAGGGCAGGATAAAACAGTAAAACAGGGCGGACCGGCGTCCGCCCTGTTTTCTTCATAGGAGGCGTTTTATGTATTACGGCGAGCTGAAAAAATGTGACATTGCCAACGGCATCGGCGTCCGGGTGACGTTGTTCGTCTCCGGCTGCACCAACCACTGTCCCGGCTGCTTCCAGCCCCAGACCTGGGATTTCCGCTACGGCCAGCCCTTCACCGCCGACACGGAGCGGGAGATCTTTCAGGAGCTGGAACTATCCTATATCGACGGCCTGACGGTACTGGGGGGCGAGCCCTTTGAACCGGTCAATCAGCAGGTGCTGGCCTATTTCCTGGAGCGGGTGAAGCAGCGCTATCCCCACAAGACCATCTGGTGCTTCAGCGGCTTCCGGCTGGACGATGAGCTGCTGCGGGAAGGCAGCTATCCCCGCACCGCCGACACCGACCGGATGCTCTCGTGCATCGACGTGCTGGTGGACGGACGGTTTATGGAGGACCAGAAAGACATCTCCCTGCAGTTCCGGGGCAGCCGGAATCAGCGGGTCATCGACATGAACAAGACCCGGGAAACCGGCAGCATCGTCATCTGGGACCAGCTGCGGCGCTGAACATGACAAAAAAAGGCTGAGAGCGGTGCTCTCAGCCTTTTTTATTACATTTGAATGCCCCACACGTGCCACAAAAGGTTCCACACCAGGGCATTGCCCACCAGCAGGCCGAAGCCCAGGTGCAGATAGATGGGCCGGAACCGCACGCCGCAGCGCCAGCCGGTTAACCGCTGCACCGTCTGGGTCAGCAGGTATACCGCCGTACCCAGCGCAAAATAGGCCACGCCGGGATTATACCGCAGCGACCGCAGCACATCCCCCTGCAGCAGGGCCGTAAAGGCACGGGTACAGCCGCAGCCGGGACAATACAGGTGCAGCTCCTCGTACACCCAGCAGGTAGCCACCGGTATGTGGCTGAACCACCGGACATAGATCAGCACACCTGCCGCCACCAGTATGCAGCTGATGAGCACCGCCGGGTACAGCAGATGATCCAGATCTTTCATCAGTGGATCAGCACGATGCCGCCCAGCAGCGGAACCGGCTTCTCCTCCCCGTTGATGGCGGCAATGAGTCCGATAAACCAGCAGACCAGCACGAAAATGCCCCAAACCCAGCCCACGCAGGGAATGAAGGTAAACAGCGACGCAATGAGGATCACCAGCGCCTGGTTGATATGGAACTTGCTGTTCTCCCGGTCACCGGCCAATATGGCCACCAACAGGCCGATCCAGGTAATATAAGCCACAATATCCGTTGTACGTTTATCCATAATATTCTCCCTTTCCTTTGACAAGGCTCGAGGCAAGCATACCACATCCCGGTCTTTTTGACAAGTCCCGACAACTGCCCCCTTGCAATCCGGTGGAATATTGGCTATAATTATCGGAGATAGAAGCAAAGATAATAATAATTCGTACTAATGAGGAAGTCTATGTCTGTCAAGCTGGAATTATACAAGGTTTTTAAGGAAGTTGCGGAGGCCGGAAACATCACCGCCGCCGCTCAGGCGCTGTTCATCTCCCAGTCGGCGGTGAGTCAATCGGTGAAGCAGCTGGAGTCGGAGCTGCATACCCGGCTGTTCGCCCGGAACTCCCGGGGCGTATCCCTGACGGCGGAAGGCCGGATGCTGTATGAATATGTCCGCAGTGCCATGGGGCTGTTGGAAACCGGAGAGGCCAAGCTCTCCCAGACTCGGGAGCTGCAGATGGGCCATCTGACCATCGGCGCCAGCGACACGGTGACCAGTCAGTTTCTGCTGCCCTTTCTGGACAGCTTCCACCGGCAGTATCCCGCCATCCACATTCAGATCATCAGCGGCCGGAGCCACAAGGTATTGGGGCTGCTGCAGTCCGGCAAGGTAGACATCGCCTTTGCCAGCACGCCGCAGGAAACGGCGTCCCTCATCACCTATCCCTGCTTCACCACCCACTCCATCTTCGTGGCGGCGGCAGACTACGCCTGCGATTTTGACCATGCCTATTCCCTGGCGGAAATCGCAGCGTTCCCCCTGATCCTTTTGGAACGCAAGGCCTCCTCCCGGCTGTATCTGGAAAAGTATTTCCTGCAGAACGGGCTCCATCTGGA
>CALWXA010000071.1 GCA_944385395.1 uncultured Oscillospiraceae bacterium
GGTGGCCACCAGGTCGTTTTCCACAAAGGCGGGTACACCGCTGTAGGGGATGCCGCCCATCACCAGCAGGAAATCCTGCAGGCCCGCTGCCCGCAGCTCCAGGGCCTCACACAGCTGACTGGTGGCAAAGCAGTGGATGCCGCATTCACGCTGCATATACAGGGTGGGTTCAATGAGGCCGTGGCCATATCCGTTGGATTTGGCCGTATACATGATGTCCACATCCGGGCCGATGTGGCTGCGGATGCGCGCAATGTTGCGCTTCACTTTTGCCAGATCCACCGTGACCACGGTGTTGGCGGTTTCCAATGTACCAGACATGGCCGTCTCCTTTCTGCTGCTTGTCCGTTGGGAAGGATTATTTCAGCAGGGCACGGATCACCGCTTCGTCCACGGCAGCCGTTTTCTCCAGCTGCGCCAGCTCCACATACTCGTTGGGCTTGTGGGCCACGGTGATGGTACCCGGTCCGATGATGATGGTGGGGATACCTGCACGGCTGAAATGGTTCATGTCGGTGTTGCAGGTAAGGCCGAAGGGAGTCTGCTTCTCCCCTACTGCCGCTTCCGCTGCGGCGAAGGCAGTCTGCACCAGAGGATGATCCTCCTTGGTCTCGGCGGCGGGGCCGGTGGTCACCAGATAGTGATCCACATACACCCGGCTGCCGGGGAACTTGTCCTGGGCCTTCCGGCACATCCGGTCAAAGCCGGCCTTCAGGGTTTCCTCATCCTCGCCGGGGACCATCCGCCGGTCAATCACCAGCTGGCAGTGGTCCGGCAGTACGTTCTCCTGTACGCCGCCCTGGATCATGGTGATGGCAATGGAGGGCTTGCCGGTGGTGGGGTGGACAATGGAGGAGATCTCCTGTGCCATCTCATCTACCAGCTGGGAGATATAGGCGGCAATGCGCACGGCGCTGATGCCCAGCTCCGGATTGGAGGCATGGGCGGAGAGACCTTCCATAACGATCACCGGCCGCAGGCTTCCGTTATGGCTCACCGCCACACGGCCCAGGGTGGGCTCGCCTACGATGCAGTAGTCGCCGGCCTTCACCAGCGGGTGGTTCACCAGCTCCCGGGCACCGGTGGAATGGCTCTCCTCGTCCACCACGGCGGTGTAGACGATGGTGCCGTTGACATCCCGGGGATCGTCGATGATCCGCTTCACCGCCATGGTCAGGCAGGCCAGGGGACCCTTGGCGTCGGTGGAGCCACGGCCATAGGCCCGGTCACCCTTGATTACCAGCTCATAAGGATCCGTGTCCCAGCCGTCGGCGGGAGGCACCACGTCCATATGGGAGTTGAGCACCACCGTTTTGCCGCCATTGCCGAACTTCTTCACGGCGATGACGTTCTTCAGTCCCGGCAGTGCTTCCTGCTGCTCCACATAGTCCATGCCCATGTCCCGGGCGTTCTGAGCCAGGAAGTCGCTGATCCCCGCCTCGTTGCCGTCGGTGGACGGGTAGGACACCATCTTGGCCAGCAGCTGGAACAGTTCGGAATTTGCGTCCATCATTCGTACAGTCCCCTTTCCAATGTATACCTGATCTGTTGATCTGTCAATTCCTCCGCTTCCGGCTTGACCCCCGCTTCCAAACAGCAGAAAAGGCCAAAATTTCACCGGAAAACCCGCCGCTCCTTGTTGACTTTGCACGGCGGCAATGGTATTCTTGTAAACAAGATTGTCGACTATATATCATATACTGCTGTCTGAATGATAGCACAACGCAAAGGAAATGTAAAGGAGACGTTTTTATGAAGAAAACATTGATCCAAAACGCACTGGTATATGACGGTACCGGGGCCCGCCCCTTCCCCTCGGATGTGCTGATTGAGGGCACCAAGATCGCCAAGGTGGCCTATCACATCCCTGTGCAGGAGGACTATGAGGTGGTAGACGCCGCCGGCAAGGCGCTGGCGCCCGGGTTTATCAATACCCACAGCCATATGGAGCTGGAGATCATCCGGGATCCCAGCCTCCATCAGGTGATTGACCAGGGCATCACCACGGAAGTACTGGGCCAGGACGGCTCCTCTGTGGCGCCCCTGACGGACGATCTGGTGCAGGAGCTGGCGGACAATATGGCGCCTTTGGCGGGCACCATCCCCGGACCCTATACCTGGCGCAGCTACGCCGATTATATGAAGACGGTGGAGGAGCAGAAGCCTGCCGCCCGGTTTGTGGGCCTGGTGGGACACGGCACCATCCGTATGAACGTCATGGGCAACGACAACCGTAAGCCCACGGCGGAGGAGCTGCAGCGGATGAAGGACCTGCTGGCCAAGTGCATGGAAGAGGGCGCCAAGGGCATGTCCCTGGGCCTCATCTATCCTCCCGGAAGCTTTGCCGATACCGACGAGCTGGTGGAGATGGCCAAGGTGGTGGCCAAGTATGACGGCCTCATCATGGTCCATATGCGCAGCGAGAAGGATAAGCTGCTGGAATCCGTGGCGGAGATGAACACTGTTGTGGAAAAGAGCGGCGTGCGGCTGCAGATCTCCCATCACAAGGCCCTGGGCCCCCGGAACTGGGGCAAGGTGCAGCAGTCCCTGGAAGCCATTTACGCCATGCGTGATAAGGGCTTTGACGTCACCATCGACCAGTATCCCTGGACGGCGGCCTGCACCGGTCTGAAGGTCTGTGTGCCCCAGTGGGCTTATGACGGCGGTGAGCAGGGCTTCCAGGCCCGGCTGAAGGATCCGGAGCAGTATGCCAAGATCCTCAAGGAGACCCAGGACGAGATCCAGGCCCGGGGCGGTGCTGCCTGCATCATGATCGCCTCCGTGGCTACCCAGGAGTACGCCTGGATGGCCGGTGAGAAAATGGATACCATCAGCGAAAAGCTGGGCATGGAAGTGGGCCAGGCCGTGCTGCACATCCTGCAGCATGAGGGTCCCGAGGTCATCGCCATCTACTTCTCCATCTCCGAGGACGACGTGATCTACGTGATGAAGAGCGATATCCACTGCGTCTGCACCGACGGCATCGTGGGCGCACATCCCCATCCCCGGGCTTACGCCTCCTTCCCCCGGTTCCTGGGCCACTATGTCCGTGACCTGCAGGTCATGCCTCTGGAAGAAGCCATCCGCCACATCACCTCCGAGCCCGCCCGGCGCCTGCGCCTGTGGGATCGGGGCCTGATCCGGGAAGGCCTGGACGCCGACCTGGTGCTCTTCGATCCGGACACCATCAACAACGCCAACTCCTACATCGATCCCACCATTCCCCCTGTGGGCATCCGCCGGGTCTGGGTGCTGGGCGAAACCAAGGTGTGCAACGACTAAAAACTCCCCGAAAAAACGGAAAAAATATTGACAAGCCATGGGGTGGGGTACTACAATCTTGCGTGAGTCGTATATTGTCGACAACAGGAGCAAGAAGAGGGCCCCCGCCCCGGACGGCGGCAGGCTGTGCCTTATGGGGCGGGCCGTCAACTACACAAACAGGAAAGGAACGATGATATGTCAATCATTCGGGCAAACCAGCTGGATGCATGGGAAAAGCGCGTGGATACGGGCGTGCATTTCATGCTGGGCAACTACGCACTGGTGGAAGGTGCCATCAGCGCCGGCTGCAATTTCTTCGCCGGCTATCCCATCACTCCTGCCAATGAGATCTCCGAGCGCATGAGCCAGCGCCTGCCGCAGGTGGGCGGCAAGTTCGTGCAGGGCGAGGATGAGCTGTGCTCCATTTTCGCTCTGGCGGGTGCTTCCCTGGCCGGTGCCAAGGTGATGACCGCCACTGCCAGCGCCGGTTACAACTACATGCAGGAAGGTCTGGGTTACTGCTATACCATCGAGGCTCCCGTGGTGGTGGCCGACGTGATGCGGACCCGCGGCGACAACTTCGCCAGCTATGCCGATGTCTATCAGCTGCGCTACGGCTGCAGCGGCGACTATGAGGCCATCGTGGTCTGCCCCTCCTCCGTGCAGGAGCTGTATGACTATACCATCTGGGCCTTCAACCTGGCCGAGAAGTACCGCAACCCGGTGATCGTCATGTCCGAGGCCACCATCTCCCTGATGCGTGAGCGTCTGGAGATCCCCTCCGCCGACAAGATCGAGATCTTCAACCGCAAGTACACCACCGCCAAGCCCAGTGAGTACCTGCCCTTCGGTGCTCCGGAGAACGGCTGCCCCGACTTTGCTCCTCTGGGCAAGGGCTACAACACCATCTATTCCCTGAACCCCCACAATGAAAAGGGCGGTATCGACTGGGATCCCGACGATTTCGAGCGTCTGTACAAGCGTGTGTGCGGCAAGATCCGGGAGAACGCCGACGAGATCTGCCGCACCGAGCAGTACATGATGGACGACGCCGACTATGTCATCGTTACCTACGGCAGCGAGGTCCGGCCCTCCATCGACGCCGCCAAGCTGGCCCGGGAAGAGGGCATCAAGGTGGGCGTTGTGAAGCTGTGCAACATCTGGCCCGTGCCGGAGACCGCCATCCGGGAAGTGGCCGGCAACGTGGGCAAGATCTTTGCCGTGGAGATGAACATCGGCCGTTATTGCAACGAGATCGCCCGTGTGGCCGCCGGCAAGTGCCCTGTGGTGCCCGTCACCAAGAACAGAGGCCAGATCCATACCTCCGCAGAGCTGCTGCGTGTCATCAGAGAGGAGACGAAGTAAGATGGCTGAAGAACTGAAGATCAATCCCCTCCGCAAATATCTGCGGGAAGATAAGCTGCCCCACTTCTTCTGCGCCGGCTGCGGCTGCGGCCAGGTGCTGAACTATTACCTCCAGGCCCTCGACGAGCTGAAGATGGATCCGGAGCAGATGCTGCACATGGGCGGCGTGGGCTGCACCGCCCGCATCCCCATCTACATCAAGACCGACATGTTCCACGGCGTCCATGGCCGCACCCTGGCCTGGGCCACCGGCGTGAAGATGGTCCGGCCTGACCTGCCCGTGGTGATCTTTGCCGGCGACGGCGACCTGAGCTCCATCGGCGGCAACCACTGGATCCACGCCTGCCGGCGGAACCTGGACGTGACGGTGGTGATGGTGAACAACATGAACTTCGCCATGACCGGCGGTCAGGTGGCCCCCACCACCCCCGAGGAATCCAAGACCATGACCACCCCCTACGGCAGCAGCGAGCCCCGGTTCGACGTGTGCAGCCTGGCGGTAGCCGCCGGCGCCACCCATGTGGAGCGCTGGACCACCGCTCATCCCGTACAGTGCAAGAAGGCCATGGAGCGTGCGCTGCAGCACAAGGGCTTCTCTCTCATTGAGATCGTCTCCCAGTGCCCCACCCATTACGGCCGCTATGCCCTGAAGACCGGTGATCCCGTCAAGACCATGGAGTACATCCAGTCCGTCACCTACCTCAAGGAGCAGGGCGAGAAGATGACCGTCCAGGAGAAGGAAGGCAAGCTGGCTCTGGGTCAGTTTGTGTGCGAAGACAAGCCGATCTACATCGGCAGCAATATGGAACTGTAAGGGAGGAGAACGAACATGCTGCAATTTCCTCAGAGAATCAGCCTGTGCGGCTTCGGCGGCCAGGGCATCATCCTCTCCGCCGTGCTGCTGGGCACCGCCGCCGTTACCAAGGGCGGCCTGTACGCCGTGCAGACCCAGTCCTATGGCTCCGAGGCCCGTGGCGGCCAGTGCCAGGCGGAACTGATCATCGATAAGGGCCCCATCAATTCCCCGGTGGCCGAGACCAAGAATCTGCTGGTGGCCATGTTCCAGACCGCCTATGAAAAGTACATCCCCATCCTGGATGAAGACGGCGTGCTGGTCATCGATCCCCAGCTGGTGACCAACCTGGTCCGCCCCATCGCCAACACCTTCGCCGTGCCCGCTACCCAGATCGCTGTGGACCTGGGCAACCGCATGGCTGCCAACATGGTGATGCTGGGCTTCCTGTCCGAGTGCCTGGGTCTTCTCAAGGCCGAGGACCTGCTGGAAGCCGTGAAGGATCAGGTGAACCCCCGGTTCGTGGAACTGAACCTGAAGGCGGTGCAGGCCGGCATCGACTACGCCAAAGACAACAACCTCTACTACCACGGCTGATCCGTAAGGCGGTGTCATATGAATTTATTTGAATTTGAAGGCAAGCAGATGATGCGCCGGTTCGACATCCCCGTGCCCCAGAGCCATCTTCTGGTCCGGGACGACGCACCGGCTCCCATGGATTATCCCTTTGTGCTCAAGGCCCAGGTGATGACCGGCGGCCGGGGCAAGGCCGGCGGCGTCAAGGTCTGCCGCAATGAAGAAGAGTACCGCCAGTATGCCCGGGATATCCTGCACATGCAGATCAAGGGCCACAACGTCCACGGCCTGCTGGCCGAGGAGATGATGCAGGCGGAGAAGGAGTTCTATCTCTCCATCACCCTCCAGGGCGTGTCCGTCCCCACGCTGATCGTCAGCGCCATGGGCGGTATGGACATCGAGCAGGTGTCCAAAGAGCATCCCCAGGAGATCCTGAAGCTGGAGATCGATCCCTTTACCGGCCTGAAGGACTACCAGAAGAAGATGATCGCCCGGCAGCTGGGCGTGGCGGACGAGCAGGATCTCTACGCCATGCTGGACAAGGTGCAGAAGGCCTTCTTCGACGGCGGCGCCCTGCTGGTGGAGATCAACCCCCTGGGCTTGGTGAACGGCAAGCTGGTGGCCATGGACTCCAAGTTCGTCATTGACGACCATGCCGCTTCCATGGCGGCGGTCCGTCAGGAGCTGGAGAATGGCCGTGAGGCCCTCTACGCCTATACCGCTCCGGAAAAGGAAGCCACCACCATCACCTATGTGCCCCTGTCCGGCGATGTGGCCATGATCTCCGATGGCGCCGGCACCGGTATGCTGACCCTGGACCTGCTGTACGACGCCGGTCTCCAGGTGTCCAGCTTCTGCGAGCTGGGCGGCATGACCTCCGCCGAGGTGATGTACCGTGCCATGCAGCTGACGGTGGAGAACAACCCCGATGTCAAGGCCATCATCGTGGTGCTCATCGGCGGTTTCAACCGTATGGACAATATGGCTGCGGGCCTGACGAAATATTGCGAGGAACATAAAATTAATGTTCCCATTTTCTGCCGTATGTGTGGTACAATGGAAGAAGAGGGCATCCGCATCATGAAAGAGCACGGCTTTGCCACCTACAATGTGCTGACGGAAACCGTGGAAGCCATTGCCAAGGCAGTCAAGGAGGTGTAAGGGATGTCCATTCTCATCAACAAAGATACCAAGGTCCTGGTCCAGGGCATCACCGGCAAGTCCGGCTCCCTGCAGACCAAGGCCATGCTGGATGCCGGCACCAACATCGTGGCCGGTGTTACCCCCGGCAAGGGCGGCCAGGAAGTCTACGGCATCCCGGTGTACAACTTCGTGGCCGAGGCCAAGGCCCAGCACGATTTTGACGCTGTGATCTGCTTCGTGCCCCCCAGAGTGGCCAAGGACTCCTGCTTCGAGGCCATCGATGCCGGGGTGAAGCTGCTGGTGCTCACCACCGAGGAGATCGCTCTCCACGACGTGGTGGAGATCATCGCCTACGCCAAGGCACACGGCACCACCCTCATCGGCCCCGGCTGCGCCGGTGTCATCGCCCCCGGCGTATGCAAGGTGGGCGCCCATCCCATCCGCTTTTTCCAGAAGGGCAGCGTGGGCATCGTTTCCAAGAGCGGCGCTCTGTCCTATGAGATCGGCAAGACCCTTACCGACAACGGCATCGGCCAGTCCAGCGTGGTGGCCATCGGCGGCGGTCCCATCTGGGGCTTTACCCAGCGGGATGCCGTGGAGCTGTATGAGAAGGACCCGGAGACCAAGGTCATCGTCCTGCTGGGCGAGATCGGCGGCGGCTCGGAGGAGGCGGCGGCAGCCTATATCAAGGCCCACGTCACCAAGCCCGTGGTGTCCCTGATTGTGGGCCGCAACGCACCCGCCGGCAAGAGAAGTGAACCTCCCGGCGGCGTCGTCAGCTGCAATCTGGATACGGCGACCACCAAGATCGCTGCCTTGGAAGACGCCGGCGTCCATGTGGTGAAAAACCCCGTGGAGCTGGTGGAACAGGTCCGGCAGCTGTTGAAATAAGGAAGGACGGAGCATCATGGTATATATTGATAAGGAACTGTGCAAGAGCTGCAGCATGTGCGTCAGCCTCTGCCCCAAGAATGTGTTTGAGATCACCCACCACGTCAACAAGAAGGGCTACAACTACGCCGCCGCCGTCCGTCAGGACGACTGCATCAAGTGCAAGAAGTGCGAGAAGATGTGCCCGGATGTAGCCATCTACGTGGAGTAATCTCCGCTGCGGGAAGAAGAATACGAGGGAAGAACTATGATCAGCAAAATCGTCGGAGGCATTACCCCCTCCGCTACCTGTGAACTGGAAGGCCTCATCGGCAGCATGAAGAAAGAGGGCATCGATGTGGTGGCCCTGAACATCGGCGAGCCGGACTACAAGACCCCGGAAAATATCTGCCAGGCCTGCAAGGACGCCATTGACGCCCGGAAGACCACCTATGTGGCCACCGCCGGTGTGCCGGAGCTGCGCCAGGCCATCTGCCGCAAGCTGCAGCGGGACAACGGCTTGACCTATGCCCCGGAGCAGATCTGTGTGTCCACCGGCGCCAAGCAGGCGCTGTTCAACGCCGTCATGGCGGTGACCAACCCCGGTGACGAGGTCATTATCCCCACCCCGGGCTGGGTGAGCTATGTGGAAATGGTGAAGCTGGTGGGCGGCATCCCGGTGTGCGTGCCCTGCAAGGACGACTTCCAGCTGGATGTGGCGGCCATCCGTGCCGCTGTGACGGACAAGACCGCCGCCATCATCATCAACTCTCCCAATAACCCCACCGGCGCCATCTATACCCTGGAGAGCCTCCAGGCCATGGCGGACCTGGCGGTGGAGAAGGATATCTACATCATCGCCGATGAGATCTATGAGAAGCTGGCTTACGGCGGCTGCAAGCACTATTCCGTGGCTGCCCTGTCTCCGGAAGCCTATGAGCATACCATCGTCATCAACGGTATGTCCAAGGCCTACCGCATGACCGGCTGGCGCTGCGGCTATACCGCCGCACCCCGGCATCTGGCCGGCGGCATCAACAGCCTCCAGGGCCATATGACCTCCAACAGCACCACCTTTGTCCAGTGGGCCGCCATCGAGGCGCTGGACAACGGCGAGCCGGAGGTACAGCAGATGGTGGAGGAGTTTGTCCGCCGCCGTGACTATGCCTATGACCGGGTAAGCAAGATGGCCCACGTCAGCTGCACCAAGCCTGACGGCGCCTTCTACCTGATGCCTGACGTCAGCTGGTACTTCGGCAAGAAGGCCGGCGACCGGGTCATCAAGGACTCCTTTGACATGAGCGAGTATCTGCTGCAGCAGTACCATGTGGCTGTGGTGCCCGGCGGCGCCTTCATGTCCCCCGGTACCCTGCGCATCGCCTATACCAATTCCATGGAAGAGATCAAGCGGGGCCTGGACCGTATCGAAGAGGCCCTGGCTGCCCTGAAGGACTGACGGCACTGCCGCCGGAAAGGAACGGATCATGACGAAAAAGACCATCGGTATCATCGGCGGCATGGGCCCTCTGGCCACGGCGGACCTGTTCCGCAAGATCGTGGTACATACCCAGGCCGGCTGCGATCAGGAGCATATCCATGTCCTGATGGACAACAATACCGCCATTCCTGACCGGACGGCGGCCCTGCTCTCCGGCGGCGCCGATCCGCTGCCCCAGATGACCAAAAGCGCCCGGCTGCTGGAGCAGGCCGGTGCGGACTGTCTCATCATGCCCTGCAACACCGCCCACTGTTTCCATGCCGCCGTGCAGGAAACGGTGCATATCCCTCTTTTGAATATGCTGGAGCTCACCTGCAGCGCCCTGCAGCAGCAGGGCATCCGCTGTGCCGGGCTTCTGGCCACCAACGGTACCGTCCAGACCGGGGTATACGCCCGGATGGCGGAGCGCTTCGGTCTGACGCTGCTGACGCCCGATGCGGAAGGCCAGCAGGCGGTGATGGACATGATCTATCAGGGTGTCAAAGCCGGCAAAGAGGATTTTGACACCACCCAAGTGTGCAAAGCCGTGGAGGATCTTCAGTCCCGTGGCGCCCAGACCATGATCCTGGGCTGCACGGAGCTGCCTCTGGCGGTGGAGATGTATCATCTGGACTTTCCCGCCATCGACCCCACGCTGGAGCTGGCCAAAGGCGCCATCCGGTTTGCCGGCGGTACGGTGCGGGAGTAAATGAAAGGAGTGCAGCCATGAAGTACACGGAGATGAGCCGGGCCCAGCTGGGCGCGGCGTATGATGAGGTGAAGGCGCAGTATGAGGAACTGTGCGCCCAGGGCCTGAAGCTGAATATGGCCCGTGGCAAGCCCGGTAAGGAGCAGCTGGACATGGTGTCCGATATCCTGACGGTGCTGTCCCGGCCGGAGGAGTGCGTGGTAGATGGCGTGGATGTGCGCAACTACGGCGAGCTCACCGGCATCGCCCCGGCCAAGAAGCTGTTTGCCGAGATTCTGGGCTGCAAGCCGGAGGAATGCTTCATCGGCGGCAGTGCTTCGCTGACGCTGATGTACGACACGGTGTCCAAGGCCTTTACCCACGGCCTGCTCCACAGCCCTCAGCCCTGGAGCAAGCTGGAGAAGGTGAAGTGGCTGTGCCCTGCCCCCGGCTATGACCGCCATTTCAAGATCACCGAGTCTTTCGGCTGCGAGATGATCACCGTGCCCATGACCCCCACCGGGCCGGATATGGACCTGGTGGAGCAGCTGGTGCAGGATCCTGCCGTGAAGGGTATGTGGTGCGTGCCCAAGTACTCCAACCCCGACGGCATCATCTATTCCGATGAAACGGTGCGGCGCATCGCTGCCCTGAAGCCGGCGGCTCCGGACTTCCTGCTGATGTGGGATAACGCTTACTGCGTCCATGAGTTCGACGGGGACTTTGTGCCCTTCGCCGATATCCTGACTCTGTGCCGTGAGGCCGGCAGCCCCGACATGGTCTTTGAGTATGCTTCCACCTCCAAGATCACCCTGCCCGGCGCCGGCATCTCTGTGATGGCTACTTCCCGTGCCAATCTGGACTATATGGAGATGCTGCTGCACATTCAGATGTTCTCCTATGACAAGGTCAATCTGTTGCGTCATGTGCTGTATCT
>CALWXA010000072.1 GCA_944385395.1 uncultured Oscillospiraceae bacterium
CTCTTCTTGTTGCCGGTACAGCCCGTCAAAGCGGTGACAGACACCAGCAGCGCCAGGGACAGGGCAATGACACCTTGCCATCTTTGTTTCTTGGGAGTACTCATAAGCGTGTAGTTCCTTTCTAAAATGAGATGTTCAGGGATTCCTTTTCCGCGTGCCGCAAGAGGAGGAACGGGACTTCTAAACAAAGCGAATGCACTGAGGGCAAGCGCCAGAAATACCAGGATTTTGACACGTCTTTTTTTGAAATATGCCAACCGGAAGCTCCTTTCTGTCTGCGCGGTATTGGGTAATGCACCTGATGGTGGTTAGTCTACAGCACATTTCTTAATGCTTTAGGACTGAAATTCTTAACGTTTCTTAATTCGCAGCGGGCGGCCGGTTCTTTTGGTCTGTGCCTCCCGTCGTTCCAAGACCTGAAAAGCGGATTTCCGGCGGTGCCGCTTGCCCGCCCCCTCCTCCGGCAGCAGCAGGACATCATAAAAGAGCGGCCCCCAACACGCTGTGTTGGGGGCCGCTCTCTTTATTTCCGTAATTGCCGGCACCTTATGCACCGGCAATCAAAGGCAGGGAGATTTCAACCACAAAGCACTCCCCCTCTTCCCGGCAGGAAAATTTTCCGCCATGGCACTTCAGAATTCTCCGGCATGTATCCAGGCCCAGATTGGTACTCTCCTTTTTCTCCTTGGATGCGCAGATCCCGTTGACTGCACAGAAATAGACCCTGTTGTCGTCTTTCCGACAGGACAGCTGGATGGGGGTAGACCGATGGGCGTATTTGATCAGGTTGGAATACACATTGTCAAACGCCCGCTGCAGCATCTCCATGTCCACCCGGACCCGGCCGGCAAGCTCCTGGGCCTCTATGGTCACGGTAAAGCCCTGACTTTCCAGGGAAAACGTATATTCCTCCAGCAGGTGACGGAACAGGGTATCCGCATCGGTGTATTCCAGGGCAGCCGCTTCCCCTTCGGAAGCGTAGGCAAAGAAATATTCGAACAGCTTATCCGCCATGGATTTGATCTGCAGCGTCTTATCCAGGCTCTTGCGGATAAAATGGGAAAGCTGCTCCGGGTCCTGATACTTTCCCCGCTCCATCAGCTCCAGATAACCCAGTAATGCGGTCAGCGGTGTGCGCAGATCGTGGGACATGGCTGTGACCAGCTGGGAATTCGCCAGGCGAGCCTGCTCCTCTGCGCTCTGATGGGCCAGGATCGACTGGCGCATCTGATTGATGCCCTCCGCAAGATCGGCCAGTTCACCGCCACCGGCTATGGTGACGGAATGGTTCAGGTCGCCGCCGGCCAAAATATCCAGTTCCGATTTCAAATGCTGGACATAGCGCATTTTTCTATGGACAAGAGTGATAAAACACAGGGAGAATACCAAAAACGCCCCTATGCCGGAAATCACCAGGGACCAGTAATAGTAACCATCTCCGGCATAATAATACAGGAACGCCCTGGCGGTGCTCCTATCGCTAAAGGTCAGGGCATATTCACAGTCTGGGTCTTCCAGCACAAGGGCATTCTCCTCTGCTGCAAGCTCGCCGCCGGACGCCACGGGCGTCTCATAGATGATCCGGTCTTCCAGATACACGGACAGGTAAACCTGATCTGCCTGGCTGCACCAGACATCCAGCGGCCTTAAATTTTCAGCCGTGATGCCCTCCCGCTTCACATATGCCTGCAGGCGGGCAAAGTGCTGATCGGACATCCGCTTAGCAAATGCGTCGGCATACACTGTTTCGGAAAGGATCCGGCCGCTGAGGAACGCAAGTACGGCGAAAACGGCACATCCTGCCAGCAGTGAGCAGAGCACATCCAGGAACAGCTGAACGCTGAGACTGCGTCGTTTACTCAATCCGATACCCCCTTCCCCATACCGTGCGGATCGTGTGACAATTCTGGGGGTCGTCACCCAGCTTGCGGCGGATGTTGCGGATATGGACCATTACCGTGTTGTTGGAGCTATAAAAGTAAGGTTCGTTCCAGACACTTTCGTAGATATTTTGGGCAGAAAACACTTTGGAGCGGTGGGACGCCAATAATACCAGGATCCGGTACTCCGTATCCGTCAGCGCCACCTCTTCGCCGTTCTGCCGCACCACGCACTGGTGTGGGTCGATCTCCACCGTCCGGCAGCAGCGGATCACGGAATCCGCCCCGTTTTGCTTGGCGCCATAGACATAATACCGCCGGAGCATGGCTTTGACCCGGGAGATAAGTTCGCTGTAGGAAAAGGGTTTGACCAGATAATCGTCTCCCCCCGCCGAAAAGCCCAGGGTCTTGTCCGAATCCTGAGACTTGGCCGTCAGGAACAGCACCGGCACGGCGGAGCATTTCCGGATCTCAGCGCATACGCCGAACCCGTTCATGTCCGGCATCATCACATCCAGGATCACAAGTCCTACGGTGTCATCCAATTTATTCAGCAGCTGCCGGCCGTTGGTGGCCTCTTCCACCTGATATCCTTCGCTGGTCAGCAGCAGCCGCAGCACTTCCCGGATCTCGGGATCATCGTCAGCAAGCAGGATTTTCTGTCGCTCCATCATGGTACCCCCTCTCTGGTTTTTCGATTATACCGTTTTCCGGCTCTATATGGTAGGTGCCCGCTTCACACTTCAGAATTCTTCAGAACTTCCGGACATATGGCAGACACGCTTAAAGCAAAAGCGCCTGGGAATGCAGGCGCTTTTGTTTTGCTTGCCATAGGCGCATTTCCGCACTCAGGATGGGTATGTGCTCTTGCACCAAGCCTTCCGCTGACGGCGAAAGCAGCTGTCTACAGCTGCAAATCTTTGCGGGCGAATACGGCGATTCCTCCAGCATACAGAAGGGCGGCCCCCACTGCCAATGCCAGAGCCCCCCACCAGGCAGCGGAGCTACCGTCGATCCAGTCCTGAGGCCGGAACAGAGAGAAGAAGGTGGCGTATCGTACCCCTTCCAGTTTTCCGCCCATGTTGGAGAGCATCTGCAGCACATACATCACCACCGGTATGCCCGCCCCGAAGGCCAGGCTGTACCGGGTGTCACTCCACAGGCAGGAGAAAAAGAAGCAGATCCCTGCAATCAGCAGCTGCAGGCACAAAAGGCCCAGGTTCAGTCCCAGCAGGCAGGAAAGCTCCAGTTCGCCGGGGAACATCAGCTCCGCCGCAGCGCATTCCAGTGCCGTACAGTAGCCCAGCAGCAAAACTTCTCCGGTAAGCAGCACCAGAAGCTGGGTACAGGCCACGGTGGTACGGCGCACAGGGGCTGCCAGCAGGCAGGCCATACTCCCCCGCTCCACATATCCGGCCACCAGGCCGTTGGCCCGGATGATGGTGTATACCATAGGAAATACCAAAAGGATCATGCCATAGAGATAGGAAACCAGAAATCCGGCCAAACTGTCACTGTTTCCCGTCATGCCCACCGCCGCCATCAGCTCCGGCATCAGCTCCTGAAACTTATCAATGGCCTGGGCCATTTCCGGGTCGTACATGCTGACGATCATCACGATATACATGGTCAGCACAGCGGCAAAGATCACCAGCAGGCGCCAGGATTTCTTCAATTCCCGGCCGTACAGGGTCTTGTTCATTCCTTCACCTCCTGGCCGTATTGCTCCAGAAAGATCTCCTCCAGGCTTCTGCGGACGCAGACGGTAGCCTGGTTTCCCTGGGCCTGGCCGCCGAAATCCCGGGCAAAGGCCGCAGCGGCGGCATCGCTTTCCAATGTGACCGTATAGCTGCGGACATGACGCTGCCGCAGGGCCTGGGTGCTGTCCAGCGCCACCAGATGCCCGGCACGGATGATTCCGATGCGGTCACAGGTGCGTTCCACCTCTTCAAACATGTGGCTGGACATGAGGATGGTAGCCCCCCGCTGCTTTTCCTCCCGGATCAGCTCCACAAACCGGTTCTGCATCAGCGGATCCAGTCCGCTGGTGGGTTCATCCAGAATCAGCGTACGGGGACTGTGCATGAAAGCAGCCACGATCCCCAGCTTCTGCTTCATGCCTTTGCTCATTTTCTTGATTTTTCCTCTGGGGTCCAGCTCAAAACGTTCCATCAGCTCCGGTGCCCGGCCGGCATTCGTCATACCACGGTACCGCTGCAGGAAGGTCAGATCCTCCCTGCCGTCCATTTCCTCAAAGAGCGCCAGTTCTCCCGGGATATAGCCCAGATCCTTCTGGATCTGCTCTGCCTGCCGCCAGCAGTCCATTCCCCGGATGGTACAGCTGCCCTGCCGGGGCCGCAGGAATCCCATCAGGTGCCGGATGGTGGTGGTCTTTCCGGCTCCGTTGGGTCCTAAGAAGCCGAACACTTCCCCCTCCTCAATGGTAAAAGACAGCCGGAAAATCCCCTTCCCTTGCCCATAATCCCGGGTAAGATCGGAAATTTCGATGACATGCATGGGTATCCCTCCTGCCGCAGCATTCCCCCGCTTCCTGCGGGGCAGGCTATTCACCGTCATAGTAGCATGGGCGGCCAGCATCGTCAAGAAGCTGTAAAAAAACCGGCGGCGCCAGACGGCGCCGCCGGAGCATGGGCATATGCAGGATTAAGGCTCCCAGCTGACAGGGTCCGCCTCCAGCCGGGGAGGGGGATCCTTGTGATAGAGGAGTTTCAGGAAAATAGGCGTCACAATGGCGGAAACCAGAATCAGGATGATGACGCTGGCAAAGAACATGGGGTTCAAAAGCCCCAGCAGCAAGCCCTTCTGTGCCACGATCAAGGCCACCTCGCCGCGGTTCATCATGCCCATACCGATCTTCAGCGAATCCTTATTACTGAACCCGCACAGCCGGGCCATGCCGCCGCAGCCCAGGATCTTGGAGATCAGGGCAACCACCAGGAACGCAACGGTAAACAGCAGCAGCCGTGTATCCATCTGGCCCACATCGGTGCTCAGGCCGATGGAGGCAAAAAATACCGGCCCGAAAATGGTATAGGAGTTGATGTCCAGTTTACCCTCAATGTAAGGCGCATCGTCCAGATTGGACAGGATCACGCCGGCAAGATACGCACCGGTGATGTCTGCAATGCCGAAATACCGTTCCGCCACATAGGCCATGGCCAGGCAGAAGGCCAGAGCCAGAATGGAGATCCGCCGGGTCTTGGGGTACTTGGCATCCAGCCAGACAAATACCCGGTACATGCCATAACCCACCACACCGGAGATCAGGAAAAAGAGCAGCGTCCGCAGGCCCACCGCCCACAGGGAGCTGCTGGGGTCCTTCAAGCCGCTGATGATGGTCAGTACGATGATGCCCAGCACATCATCGATGATGGCCGCCGACAGGATGGTGGTACCTACCCGTTCCTTCAGCCGCCCCAGCTCCTTCAGAGCCTCCACGGTAATGGAGACGGAGGTGGCCGTCAGGATGCAGCCAACGAACAGAGCCTCGTAGAAGAGGTTCCTCTCGGTGGATGCACCGCCGTAAAAGAGCATGAAAATACCGGCACCCATCACCAGCGGCAGGATCACACCTGCTGTGGCGATGGCCAGGGCCTTGGGCCCGCTGCGGACGATCTCCTTGGTGTCCGATTCCAGGCCGGCTGTAAACATCAGCAGAACAACACCGATCTCCGCCATCTGGCTGAGGAAATCCGACGGCGCCACCAGATGCAGCACACAGGGTCCTACCAGCAAGCCGGCAATGATCTCTCCCACCACACTGGGCACCTTGCAGCGCCGGGCCAGCAGCCCGCACAGCTTGGCAGCCACCAGGATAATAGCGATATCCTTCAAGATACTATATGAATCTGTCATAGAATTCCTCACCGTCCACTTGAGATTTCTGCGGTCCGCCGTGACGGATCGTTGCTGATACAAAAGGATAGGCTCCTTGCTTTCAAAAGTCAACGGGCATCCCGTTCAGATTTTGTTGAGAATTTACCGTAGGGCATGCGCTATTTTATATAGCTTCAAAGCCAGAGGGCAATCACTTGCCGCCGGATGCGTCATCCCTCGCCTACTGCCCTGCACTTTGCCCCTCCCCCGGTGCAGAGTTTACGGATTGTTCATATCGAAGCCTTAACTTTCTCTTGACTCCTCTTCCGGCCCGTATTATTATTTAGTAAGCTAACTTTTAGCAGCCTAACTTTTAAGCAAGGAGGATTTTTATGGAACATGCACCCCATAGAGGCACACAGCTGGCCCCTTTGCTGGGTTATTGTGACCATCAGTTCCATCAGCTGATGGACCGCATGCTGCGGCAATATGATATCTCTCCCATGCAGGGGCGGGTTCTTGGCTATCTGCAGCGGACAGCGGAACCGGTGAACCAGCGGGCTCTGGAGCAATTCCTGATGGTCCGGCCGTCCACCGTCAACGGCATTGTCTGCCGTCTGGAGGAGAAGGGGCTCATCACCCGGTCCATCTCCACACAGGATGGCCGGTGCCGTCTTTTGAGTCTGACGGAGCAGGGCCGGTCTTTCAACAACCATTTCTGCATTATTGCAGCGCAGGTCAACGCTCAGCTGGAGCGGGGCTTTTCCAGCGAGGAGCTGCTGCAGCTGCACAGTTTTTTGCTGCGCCTGGCAGATAATCTGGCATTAGCTTTACAGGAGGCAGACGCATGATCAAACAGCTTTTCCCCTATACCAAAGGATATCGGATTCTGATGGTGCTGGCCATATTGTGCTCGGCAGGTGAGGCAGTCCTGGAACTGCTGCTGCCCAAAGCCATGAGCAACATTGTAGACGTAGGCATTGCCAACGGAGACCGTGCCTACATTCTTTCCACGGGCCTCCAGATGACGGTGATGGCCCTGGCCGCCTTTGCTCTGGGCATCGGCGCTGCCGCACTGGCCGCCAAAGCCAGCATGGGCTCCGGCGCCAACCTGCGCCAGGCGGAATACGAGAAGATCCAGCAGTTCTCCTTCCGGAACATCGAACAGTTTTCCACCGCTTCCCTCATCACCCGGCTGACCAACGACGTAGCGTCGGTGCAGGTGACGCTGATGATGGGCCTGCGGATGCTGGTGCGGGCTCCCTCCATGCTGATTACGGCACTGGTGATGGCCCTGACCATCTCCATGCGGCTCAGTCAGGTATTCCTGGTGGTGATCCCCATTCTGGTGGCAGCGGTGGCCCTGGTGATCGTGAAGGTAGGCCCCCGCTTCACGGCGCTGCAGAAGCGTACCGATGATCTGAACCTGGTGGTCCAGGAAAACCTCAACGCCGTGCGGGTGGTGAAATCTTTCGTCCGTTCCAAGGAAGAGCAGGAGAAGTTTTCTCAGCGTACGGATGCACTGCGCAGCACCGCCCAGAAAGCCTTTGGCTTTGTGGTGATGTTCCTCCCCATCATTATGCTGGTGATGGGCGGCACCGTGTCTGCCGTCATGTGGATCGGCGGCGGCTATGTGCACAGTGACAGCCTGCTGCCCGGTGACCTGATGGCCTTTTTCACCTATGTCACCGAGATCCTTATGTCCCTGATGATGGTCTCCATGGTGCTGATGATGCTCACCCGTTCCATCGCCTGCGCCCGCCGGATCGGCGAAGTGCTGCAGCAGGAGCCGGAGATCACCGACGATGCCGCGGATCCCCAGCTGGAAGTGGCAGACGGCTCCATCCGTTTTGACCACGTGTATTTCCGCTATAATCCCCAGGGCAGCACCTGGAACCTGGAAGATGTGTGCCTGGATATCCGTCCGGGCATGACGGTGGGTATCCTGGGCGGCACCGGCAGTGCCAAGAGCACTCTGGTAAGCCTGATCCCCCGTCTGTATGAAGTCACAGAGGGCAGCGTATCTGTAGGCGGCCGCAACGTTAAGGATTATACCATGGCCCAGCTGCGTGAAGCCTGCGCCATGGTGCTGCAGAAGAACACCCTCTTCTCCGGCACCATCCGGGATAACCTGCGCTGGGGCAACGACCAGGCTACGGATGAAGAGATGGAAGCCGCCTGCCGCATCGCCTGCGCCCATGAGTTCATCGAGCGCATGCCTGACGGATATGATACCTATATCGAACAGGGCGGCACCAATGTCTCCGGTGGTCAGAAACAGCGCCTGTGCATTGCCCGGGCCATTCTCCGCAACCCCAAGGTCCTGATCCTGGATGACTCCACCTCTGCCGTGGATATGGCCACCGACGCCAAGATCCGCACCGCCCTGCGGCAGACGCTGCCGGGCACCACCAAGCTCATCATCGCCCAGCGCATCGCTTCGGTGATGGACGCCGACCTCATCGTCGTCATGGACGACGGCAAGGTGGTGGCTTCCGGCGATCACAAGACACTGATGGAAACCAGTTCCATCTATCGTGAGGTCTACCAGTCCCAGCAGGAAGGAGTGAGCATTGATGGCTAATCTGAAACGTCCCGGTCCCGGTGGTCCCGGCGGTCCCCACGGCCACGGATATCAGCGCCCCAAGGATCTGTCCGGCACCATCCGGCGCCTGCTGGGCTATATCGCCCATTACAAATGGCTGCTGATACTGGTAGCGGTATGTCTGGTCATCAGCTCCGCCGCCACGGTAGGTGCCAGCTATCTCATCAAACCCATTATCAACGACTATATCATCCCCGGCGATTTCCCAGGCCTTTTCCGAATGGTCCTGCTGCTGTTCGGCTGCTATCTTCTGGCCGGTGCATGCTCCTATATCTATGCCCGGATCATGGTGCAGATCTCTCAGAACACCGTAGCTCAGCTGCGCAAGGATCTGTTCGGCAAGCTCCAGCAGCTCCCCCTGCAGTATTTCGATACCCACCAGTCCGGCGATCTCATGAGCCGGTTCACCAATGATATGGATACCGTTTCGGAAATGATCAACAGCAGCTTTGCCAGCGTCATCTCCAACGGTCTGACCTTCCTTCTGACGGTGATCATGATGCTGGTGCTCAACTGGAAGCTGACCCTGATCTCCGTGGTGTTCCTGCTGCTGATGTTCCTGGTGGTAAAGGTCATCGGCGGCCGGAGCCGTGTCAGCTTCCAGCAGCAGCAGACTACCCTGGGTGCCGTCAACGGCTATATCGAAGAAATGATCGAAGGCCAGAAGGTCATCAAGGCCTTCCACCACGAGCAGAAGTCCATCGACCAGTTCGCCGTACTCAACCAGGCATACTGCCAGGCGGCCACCCGGGCCCAGGCCTATGCCGGTTCCATGATGCCGGCCATGGGCAACCTCTCCCGTATCAACTATGCCATCACCTGCTGCGTGGGCGGCCTGCTGGCCATCGGCGGCGTGTTTGACGTAGGCTCCCTGGGTGCGTACCTGCTGTATGTCAAGCAGGTCTCCCAGCCGGTGGCCCAGGTAAGCCAGCAGGTGAATATCCTCCTGGCCGCCGTAGCCGGTGCCGAGCGGATCTTCACCATGATGGATGTGGAGCCGGAGTCCGACGAAGGCAAAACCATCCTGGTGTGTGTTGCCAAAGGCGACGGCCCCCTGCGGGAGACCGCACAGCGCACCGGCCGCTGGGCCTGGAAACGGCCTGACGGCACGCTGGTGGAGCTGCGGGGCGATGTGCGCTTCCACGACGTCACCTTCGGCTACACACCGGAAAAGACGGTGCTGCACAACATCTCGCTGTACGCCAAGCCCGGCCAGAAGATCGCCTTTGTAGGCTCTACCGGCGCCGGCAAAACCACCATCACCAACCTCATCAACCGCTTTTACGATATCCAGTCCGGCTCCATCACCTACGACGGCATCGACGTCCGGGAGATCGCCAAGGACTCCCTGCGCCGCTCTCTGGGTATGGTGCTGCAGGATACCCACCTCTTTACCGGCACCATTGCCGATAATATCCGTTACGGCAAGCTGGACGCCACGGACGAGGAAGTCCGTGCTGCCGCCAAGCTGGCCAACGCCGACGGCTTCATCCGTCACCTGCCCCAGGGCTATGATACCGTCATCACCGGTGACGGCGGCAGCCTCAGCCAGGGCGAGCGGCAGCTGCTGGCCATTGCCCGGGCGGCGGTGTCTGATCCCCCGGTGCTGATTCTGGATGAGGCCACCTCTTCCATCGATACCCGGACGGAAAAGCTCATCGAGCAGGGCATGGATTCCCTGATGGAGGGCCGCACCGTCTTCGTCATCGCCCACCGCCTCTCCACCGTCCGCAATGCCCAGGCCATTATGGTCCTGGAGCAGGGCCGGATCATCGAGCGGGGCGACCACCACCAGCTGCTGGAGGAAAAGGGCCGGTACTACCAGCTCTACACCGGCCAGGCAGAGCTGAGCTGAAAAAAGCGGGACGCAAATGCGTCCCGCTTTCTCAGTTTTTCTACCAGGAATGCTATTACCAGTAGCGGAAATTTTCAACGTTTTCCCATCCGTTAACACTTACTTCGATGGTTGCATCATACGTGTATGTACCTCGTACCTTCCCATACGAATCCACAGGACTAAAAGTGCCCTTCACATTATACTTCCAACGGGAGTACATCGGATCCAATTCATGTTCTGTTGCATCGAAGTACGACTTATCCCAAATGTTAAAAGTGTGCAGATAGATTTGCTTCACTCCGGTCTTCCGACACATCTCATTTACCACCGCCTGCTTTGCGCGGCCTTGTGCTTCTGCATCCGTTAATTCCTGCGTCCCACCGCTTTGTCCTGCCCCCGCATTTCCCTCGCTGCTGTCGCCGCCGCAGGCCGCCAGAGACAGCACCAGCAGCACCGCCAGCGTCAGACTCATTATCCGCTTCATGCTGTGTGATCTCCTCTCTTCTTTTTGGGATTTTCCGTATGGATGGGAATGCGCCAGGGCTTGCCCGGCCCGTCCTGCTCGGCAGGAATGGCCCCTTCTCGGCACAATCGTGCCACATAAGACTTACTCAATCCCCACTGTTCCGCCGCCTGGCTGGTACCCATGTATTCCATCCCCCCGGTCTCCCTTCTCTTATTTTGCACCTATATAGGTGCAAAATAAGCATAGCACCCACCTATAATACTGTCAAGCATTTTTTTGCACTCATATAGGAGCAAAGGAGTTTTGACGTGAATCAGGAAGTGGAACGGGCTGTGGGGCAGAATATCCGGACGCTGCGGGAAGCCGCCGGACTTACCCAGGAGATGCTGGCGGCCAAACTGCAGGTGCTGGGCTGTGACATCACCCGCAGTGCGGTGGCTAAAATCGAAGTGGGACAGCGGCACCTGTATCCGGACGAGCTGATCCTGCTGAAGAAAATCCTGGCGGTTTCCTATGACCAGCTTTTGGAAGTTCCGCCCCAGCTCTGCACCGGCCAGGCAGAGCTGAGCTGAGTCTTGACACAAAGGGGAATATATCGTACAATCAAAGCAGCAGGAGCGTAACTCCTGCTGCTTTTTCCCTATTTTTCGGAACAAGGAGGATGCTGTATGACTGAACAGGAACTGTGCCGGCTGGCCATCTCCATGCTGGATCGGTCCTATGTCCCCTACTCCCACTTCCCGGTGGGTGCGGCGCTGGAATGTGCCGACGGGACCGTATATACCGGCTGCAACATTGAAAACGCCACCTATACCCCTACCATCTGCGCTGAGCGCACCGCCATTTTCAAGGCTGTCAGCGAAGGCCATAAGGACTTCAAACGCATTGTCATCGCCGGGCGCAGCGAGGATTACTGCGTCCCCTGCGGCGTGTGCCGCCAGGTGATGAAGGAATTTGCCCCCAATCTGGAGGTCATCTGTCTCAACGGCAAGGGCGAAGCCAAGCACTTCACCCTGCCGGAGCTGCTGCCTTACGGCTTCGACAGCTCCTGGCTGTAAGAGAACGAAAAAAGCGGCGGCAGGCACTGTGCCTGCCGCCGCTTTTCCTCTCTAAGCCGTTTTTCTCAAAAGATGCGCCATTCCCAGGCACAGGGCACTGCTCACGCCAAAGGGGATGACCCACAAAAATGCCAGCTCCGGCGGTGTACCCACCACAGCCTGAAGCCCCAGCTTCTCCAAGTATCTGGCAATAGCCACGTAAGAGACGCCCATGGCCACCACCATGCTGTGGGAGAGTACCAGGGCCAGGCCCACAAATACGCCGGAAACAGCGCCCCTTTCGGTGCCCGTCCCCTCCCGTTTCCGGAAAAACCAGGCCAGCAGCAGGCACACCACAATACCTGCTGCAAAGGGCAGTGCCAGGGACCAGGCCGCCGCAGCAGGCAGGCTGGTAGATTTCCACAGTCCGTCCAGATAAATGTGGGTATAGCGCACTGCCACCACCGCCAGCATGGCATGTGACAGTACCAGAGCCAGCGCAAACAGCCAGCTGCTTGCTTTTTTCATGCTGTAGAACACCTCCTGATGCTTTCAGACAGAACCACACCAACACCATCCACAAAATGCCCCAGGGGTATACCGCCAGGCGTCTAATACCAGCCCCCGCTTATCTGTATAAATAATACCATGAATTAAGCTACTTTTCTATGCTTTTTTATTTTTTCAATACATCTTCCATTATATGGATAATTTGCCGACGTGTCGAATATAGCAAAAGGCAGCAGACGCTTGTCTGCTGCCTTTCTTTGCACGGATCAGAAGGTCACGGCTTCCTCTTTGGGCTTTTCGCAGCCGTGGATCTCCCGGACATACAGCACCGGGCCTTCCGCTTCATAGGCCTGGTCGTATTCCTTTTTCACCACGGCGGTGATCTCCACCCACTGGCGGTTCTTGAACTGCTCCAGCCCTTCGCCCTTGCACACCAGCGCCAGGAACTGCATGTCCTGGTCGCAGCACACCATGGCGAACCGGCCGGGGCAATGGACGCCCTTGTACTTCTTGGAGTGGCACATCACGGCCTTGAAGGTCACCTCTACCCCGTCATAGCGGCCGGGGTTGTCCATCATGTCCACGTACCACACGCCGTAGTCCTCGTCGCTTACCGCCAGCTTGCCGCCGGAGAGGTCAAAGGGCGCCATATCCGGCGTCACGTATTCCTCGCTGGTACCGTCGGTATTTTCCAGGAAAATGTCCGCCCGGCGGTTCACCATCCGCAGGTTCCGGCTCCGCAGGGACTGGCGCAGCGCCTCGTCACAGCGGTTGAAAATGATCATGTCGGCGTTGAGGATCTTGTCCATCATCAGCTGGCCCATGTTCCGGGTATACATCTCGAAGGTGCCCGCCTCCACCAGCGTCATGATCTGGTACAAAATCCAGTTGGCCGGCAGCACCTCCTGGTAGAGCCGGGGAATGTTCCACATGCCGTTGTACTCCATGATGATCTGCTTGGGCTTATAGAGCTTTTCCAGCTTCTTGCAGTACTCGGTGGTGAGCTCCTCTTCCTTCTCCACCCGGACGGTGAACACGTTGTCCAGAGCATCGGGCTCGTAGACCTCTTCCCCTTCTTCGCAGCAGATCAGCAGCGTCCGCTGGTCGCTGGCAAAGCCGTCATGCAGCACGCCGTTGATGAAGCTGGTCTTGCCGGCATCCAGAAATCCGGCAATGAGATAAACAGGAATATCCATACGCTTTTACACTCCAAAAAGAGTCTTGAGTCCCTGCTCCTGCAGCTGCGAGCCGATGACGCACAGCCGTCCGGTATAGTCGGCGGCGCCGTAGCGCACCTCATATTCCTCCGGCACATAGTCAAAGTGCAGCCACTTGCCGTCCCCGGCGTTCAGAATGCCCTTGGCCCGGAGGATTGCACCGTAATCGCCGCTGTCCAGAGCCGCCAGGCAGCGCCGGATCTCCTCCTCGGTAAAGAGCTTGGGCGTCTCCACGCCCCAGCTGGTAAAGACCTCGTCGGCGTGGTGGTGATGATGGTGCTCATGATCGTGGTCGTGGCAGCCGCAGGTGCACTCCGGACCATGATCGTGATGATGCTCGTGGTCGTGATCATGATGATGCTCATGTGCATGATCGTGGTCATGGTCGTGGTCATGGTCGTGATGATGCTCATGTGCATGCTCACGCTCATGCTCCTCGTGCTCCTGGCGCATCTTGTCCAGCAGTTCCTGAGCCAGGGACACCTTCTCCATGGCGGCCACGATAGTTTTACCGTCCAGCTGCTCCCAGGGGGTGGTGAGGATGGCGGCGTCGGGGTTCTTCTCACGCAGCAGCGCCACGGCGGCCTCCATCTTTTCCTGGCTGAGCTTCTGGGTACGGCTGAGGACGATGGTGCCGGCAGACTCGATCTGGTTGTTGTAGAACTCGCCGAAGTTCTTCATATAGACCTTCACCTTGGTGGCGTCGGCCACGGTGACATAGGCATTGAGCCGCATGTCCGGCAGATCCCGGACGGTGTTCTCCACCGCCACGATGACATCGCTGAGCTTGCCTACACCGGAGGGCTCAATGATGATGCGGTCGGGCTGGAACTGGTGGTATACATCCTGCAGCGCCTTGCCGAAATCGCCCACCAGAGAGCAGCAGATGCATCCGGAGGACATCTCGCTGATCTGCACGCCGGAATCCTTCAGGAATCCGCCGTCAATGCTGATCTCACCAAATTCATTTTCGATGAGCACCAGCTTTTCACCGGCATAGGCCTCCGCCAGCAGCTTCTTGATGAGGGTGGTCTTGCCCGCTCCCAGGAAGCCGGAAACAATATCGATTTTTGTCATAAAAATACCTTCTTTTCTTCTGCTTTTCAGCAACAAATATTATTCATAGTATATGATAGTCCTTTTTTGCCAAAATGCAAGGGCAGGCAGGAAAAAAGTTGTCCATGGAGCCGGGAACCCCGGGATTTTGGGTGTTGCCAAGGCTGCGGATTTGTAGTAGAATATAGCAGCGACTTCTCCTCCGCATGCAGCTGCGGAGCCGGTCTCACGCAATGGATACCCACGAATCATGTCAGGCGGGGAACCGAGCAGCATTAAGAGGGATCATCCATGTGCCGTGAGGACCCCGGCTCCGTGGCTGCATGGGGAGGAGTTCATTTTTTCTTTGCTTTTGAAAGGAGGGAGCGGCGTGTATCAGGCATTGTACCGGAAATGGCGGCCCAAAACCTTTTCGGAGGTAGTGGGCCAGGAACACATCACCGAGACGCTGCGCCATCAGGTGGCCCAGCAGCGCACGGCCCACGCCTATCTCTTCACCGGCACCCGGGGCACCGGCAAGACCACCTGCGCCCGGATCCTGGCCAAGGCCATCAACTGTGCCCATCCGGTAAACGGTGAGCCCTGCAACACCTGCGATGCCTGCCGCGGCATCGATGAGGGCACGCTGCTGGATGTTACGGAGCTGGACGCCGCCTCCAACAACGGTGTGGATCACGTCCGTGCCCTGCGGGAGGAGGCCATCTACACCCCGGCGGTGCTGAAAAAGCGTGTGTACATCATCGACGAGGTGCACATGCTCACCCGTGAGGCCTTCAACGCCCTGCTGAAGATCCTGGAAGAGCCGCCGGAGCACCTGGTGTTCATTCTGGCCACCACGGAGCTGCATAAGGTGCCTGCCACCATTCTCTCCCGGTGCCAGCGTTTTTCCTTCAAACGCATTTTGCCGGAGGATATCCGCCGGCAGCTGCTGCAGATCGCCCAGGCCGAATCCATCCCCCTTACCGACGATGGGGCGGGGATCCTGGCCCGGATGGCCGGCGGCGCCCTGCGGGACGCCTTGAGCCTGCTGGACCAGTGCCGGGGCAGCAGTGAGACGTTGGACGCCGCCGCGGTGCTGGACGCCCTGGGTCTGGCCGGCAGCATCCAGACGGCTGAGCTGATGACCCTGGTGCTGCAGCGGGATACCGCCGGCGCCCTGGCCCTCTTTGACCGGCTGTACCGCAGCGGCAAGGACGTATCCGCCCTGCTGGGCGAGCTGCTGGACCTCTGCCGTGATTTGACCATCACAAAGGCAGCCCCGGAGGGTGCCGATGCCCTGCTCACCGGCGTATATGACCGCAGCACCCTGCAGCAGCTGGGTAAGGGCCAGTCCCTGACCCGGTGCCTGTATCTGACGGAAACCCTGCAGCATACCTGCAGCGCCCTGGCAGACAGTTTCCATCTCCGGACGGAAGCGGAGCTGTGCCTGCTGCGTCTTTGCGATGAGTCCCTGTCCGGCGATCTCACCGCCCTGGTGCAGCGGATGGACCGGCTGGAGCAGCAGGTGCAAAGCGGCGTCATTGCCGCCCCCCAGCCCAACCGGCAAAGTCCCCCGGCGCAGAAACCTGCTGCGGTGCAAAAGGCGGCTCCGGCTCATCAGGCTGCTCCCCAGCAAGAGGAACCGCCGCTGCCGGAGGAGCCGCCGTTATTGGAAGAGCCCGGCAGAGAGCGGGTGTTTGACGTACCGGAGGAATTCCAGACGCCCCCCATTGCCCAGCCCCCCGTGTCCCAGTCCCCTGCTTCCGGCGGCGACGGCGCCGTGTGGGGCCGGCTGCTGGACCAGTACAAGGGCCGTCTGCCGGTAAATCACCGGGTGTTTCTGAATATGGCCACCGGCACCCTGGAGGGCGATTGCCTGACGGTCTGGTGCAATAACGATTTCGTCCGCACTTCCTTGGATAACCCCACCGTTACAGGTGTGCTGCAGGAGGTAACAGCGGCCCACTTGGGCGGTCCCGTGCGGGTGGTGCTGAAAACCGGCAATGCCCCGGCTCAGACGGGCGGCGGTGTAAAAGCATCGCCGGTGCGGAAAACCCCGCCCCCTCAGCAGCCGGTACAGTCCGCCCCGGCGGCGGAGCAAGCGCCGGAGCAGCGCCCTCCCTGGGAGGAACCGGCACAGCCGGCTGACCGGCTGGATGAACTGGTGCGGCAGGGGGAAAAACTCAGCGGCTTTGAGATCAAATAAACAGCGGATAGTAGAGGAGGATCTTTCCATGGCAAAAGGATACAGCGCCCGCGGCGGTTTCGGCGGCGGCGGAAACATGCTGCGTCAGCAGCAGCAAATGCAGCAGAAGCTGATGAAAATGCAGCAGGAGATGGCCAAGGCCCAGGAGGACGTGGAGAACAGCAGCTTCACCGCCTCGGTAGGCGGCGGCGTGGTACAGGCCACTGTCAGCGGCAAGCGGGAGCTGACGGCACTGACCATCCAGCCGGATGCAGTGGACCCGGGCGATGTGGAGATGCTGCAGGATCTGGTGATCTCGGCGGTGAACGAAGCGCTGCG
>CALWXA010000073.1 GCA_944385395.1 uncultured Oscillospiraceae bacterium
ACTGGTCAGCCATTTCCAGCGGATCAATGCCGTTGCCCAGGGATTTGGACATCTTGCGGCCCTTATCATCACGGACCAGGCCATGGATGAACACCGTCTTGAAGGGCTCCTTCTTCATCTGCTCCATACCGGAGAAGATCATACGGGCCACCCAGAAGAAGATGATATCATAGCCGGTCACCAGCACAGAGGTGGGATACCAGTAATTCAGATCTGCCGCCTTGGTGTCCGGCCAGCCCAGAGTGGAGAAGGGCCACAGAGCCGAGGAGAACCAGGTGTCCAGTACGTCCTCTTCCCGGGTCAGCTTGGTGCAGCCGCACTTGCTGCAGCTGGTGGGATCTTCCCGGCTGACGTTGATATGGCCGCACTCGTCGCAGTACCAGGCAGGGATCTGGTGGCCCCACCAAAGCTGGCGGGAAATGCACCAGTCATGGACGTTCTCCATCCAGTTGGTATAGGTCTTGGTGAACCGCTCCGGCACAAACTTGATGGTGCCGTCGTTCACCACACGGATAGCCTCTTCGGCCAGGGGCTTCATCTTCACGAACCACTGGGCGGAGATCAGGGGCTCTACGTCATTGTGGCAGCGGTAGCAGGTGCCCACGTTGTGAGAATAGGGCTCGGTCTTGATGAGATAGCCCTCCGCCTCCAGATCCGCCACGATGGCCTTGCGGCAGGCGTAACGGTCCATGCCGGTGTACTTGCCGCCGTTGTCATTGATGGTGCCGTCGTCGTTGATGACCCGGATCACCTCCAGGCCGTGACGCAGGCCCACCTCAAAGTCGTTGGGGTCATGGGCCGGGGTCATCTTCACGGCGCCGGTACCAAATCCGATCTCGCAGTATTCATCGCCCACGATGGGGATCTCGCGGTTCATGATGGGCAGGATGCAGGTCTTGCCGATGAGATGACGGAACTTCTCGTCCTCCGGGTTCACCGCCACGCCGGTATCGCCCATCATGGTCTCGGGACGGGTGGTGGCCACCACGATATCGCCGCTGCCGTCGGACAGAGGATACCGGATATACCAGAGGTTACCGGGCTTGTCCACATACTCCACCTCGGCGTCGGACAGTGCCGTCAGACAATGGGGGCACCAGTTGATGATCCGGCTGCCCTTGTAGATCAAGCCCTTGTCATACAGCTCGCAGAAGGTCTCACGCACAGCCTTGGAACAGCCCTCGTCCATGGTGAACCGGGAGCGGTCCCAGTCGCAGGAAGCGCCCATCTTCATCTGCTGCTCCACAATGCGGTTGCCGTACTTTTCCTTCCATTCCCAGACACGCTGCAGGAACTTTTCCCGGCCCAGGTCATAGCGGGTGAGCCCCTCTTCCTTGCGCAGGTTCTCCTCCACCTTGATCTGGGTGGCAATGCCGGCGTGGTCGGTGCCGGGGAGCCACAGTGCCTCATAGCCCTGCATCCGCTTGAAGCGGATCAGGATATCCTGCAGCGTTGCGTCCATAGCGTGGCCCATGTGCAGCTGGCCGGTGACGTTGGGAGGCGGCATGACGATGGAAAAGGGCTTCTTCTTGGGATCGGGCTCCGCCTTGAAGCAGCCGCCTTCCATCCACATGCGGTAGATCCGGGGCTCCACATCCCGGGGATCATAGACCTTGGGTAATTCTTTGCGCATATCGTCTCTCCTCTTTATGGATTTTTGGACAAAACAAAAAGCCCGCTCCGCTTTGCCCTTTTCGGACAAAACAGGGCGGACAGACGTCCGTGGTACCACCTGTATTCGGGCCGAAGCCCGCACTTTACCGGCAGAAAACTGCCGCATCCCGATAACGGAGGATCACCGTTGCCGCCTACTTGCACGCCGTTTCAGCGGAAAGCTCCGGGACGACTTGGGCGGCACCTCACGAGAGCTTTCACCAGCCGCTCCCTCTCTTGGCATCGGTCAACCGCTTACTGCTTCCCATCATCGCTGTTTACTATGCCATAGTAGTATAGGAGATACCGGCACATTTGTCAAGAGGGTATCCCCGATAAAATGCAGCCGTCAGTGCTGTTTTATAGAAAAAAGAGCCTGTTCCTTCACAGAAACAGGCTCTTTTACAACTTATATCGTGGGCAGTGCCCGTCACACTTTACTTCTTTCCAGCAGTGAAAAAGACAAAGAACGCATCGCCGCTGGTACCATCGTCAAAATTCTCCAGATAGGCAATGGAAAAGTCCTTTTCATCGGCAGGTACCTCATATACCAGCAGGCCGGTGCGGGATTCATCTACCGCCAGCTCATATTCCGTAGGAAGCTGCTGCTGGGATACCGCATCGCTGTAGTAAGTGATGGGGACGTCGTAGGCGTCATCGTCTTCCACGCTCCACTGGATCTGGAAGTCGGTATCAAACATGGGGATGCTCTCATAATTGGTATTTTTCACCGTGACATCTGCCACCAGCAGCTGATAACCGATCTGCTCGGGCTCATACCCCTCAAAGGAATCGCACAGATATGCACTGTTTACGGTGTAATCAAAGAAATACGTATGCATCGTATCTCCCATACGGCCTTCGGCGTAGCCATCTTCGGCATAACCGGCGTCTTTATCTCCTCCGGATGGAATCAGGCTGCCGCAGGCAGACAGCATGGTGACACAAAGGACGGCCATCAACGCAAGCAAGGTTTTTTTCATGTTTTTCCTCTCTTTCTCCACCCAAAATTTATCTCAACCCAACATTTTGATTTCACCAGATCTCCTCAGAAAATGTTTTTTTGATTATAGTTCATTTATCTGCGCTTGACAAGTGGGATTCTCTTAAATACAAACCTGCTGGAAATGTTCTGAAGGCAACCAATAGTTGCCAAATAGTTGGTAGGCAAGGCTTCATCCGCATGATACAATGCAGCTATAAAGGAGGTGCCCCCTGTGGCCTTAGGAGAACGGATCAAAGAGCACCGGAAAAATGCCGGTCTTTCCCAGGATATGGTGGCTGAACTGGTAGGCGTCAGCCGTCAGGCTGTTACCAAATGGGAAGCAGAACAGTCTGCCCCCAGTACCGAAAATCTCATCCGCCTTGCGCAGATATTCGGAATAACGGTGGAACAGTTGATTGCTGCTCCGGCATTGGCAGAAACCACGTCCGGATCGGAAAACTCTATAGCAAAAGAGCCGGATGCGGCAACTATCCAAAAACAGCGGTTGACCCGCCTGAAAAAGAATTTATTGGCTGCTCTCTCGCTGCTGGGCATCTATCTGCTAATCTATTTGCTGCTGCAGATCCTGTTTGGATATCCGGACAGCAGTGTGCTTGGTGTACTGGTAAGTACAGAATCCAGGCTGTATCTATGGGGCTGGCTGCTTCACAGCCGCATCTTTTGGCTGGCATTGTGCTTGGGCATAATATCTGCCTTATGGGGTAAATGGTATTTTGCATCCGTCACTTCCCTGCTGTTCTTTGCAGGGATCTTGGCAGGAGAACTGCTGGGGCCTTATCCTGCAGGTGCAGCCCATGGCCACGATCACTATGGGTGGGCCATCTGGGGCGGGATATATTTTGTTTCTATCATTATGGGCATCGTGGCGGAAGCCATGAAAAAGCGAAACATTCCCCTGCGCTCCAGAGCCGCTGCTGTTTGGCTGATCGTCACAGCTGCCGGCTGTGACGCTGCCGTGCTGCTGGTTCTGCTTTCCAGACCGGATTAAGATATTCACCTCTAAATCGAAAAGAAAAGCGAGGCACAGTTGTGCCTCGCTTTTGCAGCAAACATAGAGATTGAAGCGTAAAAAACCGGAGCAAAGTTTCCTTTGCTCCAGTTTTGGTGGAGATATGCGGGATCGAACCGCAGACCTCTTGAATGCCATTCAATATGACCGCTGCGTGGATCTTGATGGCTTGATTTATTTTGTCGATAAGTTCCCTCTTTGAATCTGGTATCCTTAACTATACCAGATTCAAAAGGAGGATGAAAGATATGATATGCAGAAAACGGATCTCAGGCGTCAGGCAGAAGTACAAGAAATCTGGACAGCCCGTCCTCATCCGATCGGTTCCAGTGAAAAGCAGCCCGACCTGGGCGGAAATATTTTCTGCCTGGCGTCCAACGCATCAGGCCGGACCGTCCACCATGCAGTGCTATCAATCGGCGGAAAAATGGTTTCTGCCGGTATCTGATCTCCCCATTGCAGAAATCACCATAGAGCAGCTGCAATACTGCCTGGATGTGTGCCCATGCGGACGAAGAACAAAAGAAAACATGAAGGCCGTTGCCGGCCTGCTGTACAAATACGCAATCCCTCGCCGGCTGGCCACTATAAACCTGGGAAAGTATCTCGTCATCAACAGCAGCCGGCCAGTGCAGCGGATCGGCCTGCCGGTCAGCGCTTTGGCAGTGATCTCCCGCTCTGTTGGGATCGTCCCAGGCGCTGACTACATCCTGTGCCAGTGCTATCTCGGCTTTCGTCCCTCGGAGCTGCTGGCCTTGGATGCCCGGGACTACAACCGGACAGAGCGGGCTTTCACCGGAGGAGCCAAAACAGCAGCCGGTCGAAACCGTATTGTCACTATCTCCCCCACGATCCAGCCCATCATTGATGGTCTGATCCGGGGCAAGACCAGCGGTGCGGTGTTTTGCGCTGCGGATGGACGGCAGCTGTCGCTGGAACAGTACCGGGAAATGTTCTATTCGGCTCTGGACGCCTGCGGCGTGGAGAACCCCATTGAAGATGGCCGGCACAGATATACGCCACACAGCTGCAGACATACATTCGCAACGCTTCTCAAACGTGTTCCCGGCAGCGACAAGGACAAGCTGTCGCTGATTGGTCACAGCAGCACAAAGATGCTGTATCACTATCAAGATGTTCATTACGAGGATCTAAGGCGCATCACGGATGCGCTATGATGACGGCTGTCCGAATCGGACGGCCGTCAGATTTCAAAGGGAGAAATCTTATGCCCTCCCCTGGTTACAGCATGACACGGTGGCCGGGGGAGATATACGGGCGGTGCGGTGCGATGATCCGACTCCGCCTGTTTCCTCATCAAGGCTGCCGGAATTTTCCGGCAGCCTCTCTTGATATTCCCGGCTCCGGTTTTCCGGGGCTGTTTTCATATACGCTTGCTATATCGTTTTGACAGGAGGAAATAAAAATGAAAGTCATCGCAATCGTAAATCAGAAAGGCGGCGTGGGCAAGACCACTACCACCATCAACTTGGCGTCTGCCCTGGCTATGCTGGGGCGGCAGGTGCTGGTGGCCGATCTGGATCCCCAGCGCAACGCCACCAGCGCCCTGCGCTGCGGGCAGGATTACTACGGGAGCAGCATCAACGATGCCATCTACTGTGCAGTGGCAGGACTGCCCTGGTCTCCTGCTGATCTGATCCTCTCCAATGCTGTGGAGCACGTGGACTATCTGCCGGCCACGGCGGTACTGGCCACCGCTCCGACACTCATGGCGACGGCCAAAGACAGCACTGGTGTGCTGCGGCAAATCCTTCGGCAGCCATACTTTGAAAAATACGACTACATTCTGCTGGACTGCAAGCCCAGCCTGGATCTGCTGGTTAGCAATGCACTGACAGCAGCGGATCAGGTGATCGTACCGGTGGAACCGGAGGACTTTGCGATCGACGGGCTGGTGGATTTGCTGGATACATTGGATCAGATCCGGGATCGTGCTAATCCGGAGCTGGCACTCAATGGCATCCTGGTGAGTAAGATCAATCGCAATCGCAAAAAGGCACGGCGAATCGAAGGCGAGCTGCGGGACACGTTTGGCCCGGCGGTATACGAGACGGTGCTGCCTAATCTGGCAGAGATCGGCAATGCACAGGATAAACGGCACAGTGTGGTGCAGGAACCGGGCAGCAGGTTGGGTGAGCTCTATCTGCAGCTGGCAAAGGAGGTAATGCAGCGATGAAGAAAAACATTCGGCGCAGCTGGGAGGAAAAGGAACTGCAGCTTGCCCAGGGCTGCATCAAGACAAAGGAGGAATATGAAGCAGCAGGGGCTGTGTTTATGGGATCTCTGGGCCAAGCTGCCAAAGCCAATTACTTGACCCCTGCAGCCTGCCAGCGACGTGGCCGGCCGGTTACGGCAGAGGAAATGGAAAACATCCGGCACTTTGCTGTTTTTGCGAATTGCTATACCGATCTTTGCATTGTGGTGGATGGCCAGCGAAAAAGACCATGCCTGCCTGTCTTTTTTCGGGAGGAGGATCCCAAATGAGCGGCATGGATCGGCTCAAAGCCAGACAGGCCGGGCAGATCAGCTCTGGCACCCCTAACTTGGTGGAGCTTATCTCCAATCCTGCTCTGCTGATCGGCGGCAGAGATGCGGACGTGCAGCAGATCCCATTGGAACTGCTGCAGGACTACCATGCACACACCTTTGCCGTTCGAGAAGATGAAACATTCCAGGCACTGGTGGCCAGTATCCAGGAGAGCGGGATACGGACGCCGCTTCTTGTCCGTCCCACTCAGGAGCCCGGCTGCTATGAGATTCTATCCGGACATCGGCGCCGGAGAGCAGCAGCTTCTGCCGGGCTGCGCACGGTGCCCTGCCTGGTGGTGCAGGCAGATGATGACGAGGCGACCATCCTTATGGCCGAGAGCAACATCCAGCGGCCAGACTGGCTGCCCAGCGAGAAGGCTCGGACATTCGCCGCCTGGCTCAAGGCGATCCAGCACAAGACCGGCGTAACCCAGGGCCAGCGCACGGACTTAACTTGTGGAACTGAGTTCCACAAGTTGGACAGCAGCAAAAGCAGAGACATTGCTGCAGAGAAGTGGGGCATCTCCGGACGAGCCTTCTCCATATACCTGCGGCTGGGTGAGCTGATTCCCAAGCTGCTGGATGCCGTGGATGCCAAAGGGATCCCGGTCAAGGCCGGGTATCATCTCTCCTTTCTCTCCTGCCAGGAGCAGACTATGCTGCACGATTATCTGCAGCAGCGAGGAAGGAAAGTTCGCTGCAGCTTGCAGCAGGCCTCTGATCTCCATGCAGCCTCCCAGGAACTGGGGGTGCTCAGCTGGGATAGGATGGAGGAGATCATGGAGCCCCAGCGGGCAAAAGAAACGGAACGGGAGGAGATCCCGCTGCAGGTGCCGATCGGGCTCCGAAAGGCCGCCCAAGCGGCCCTGGCAGATGACCAGGTGCGCCGGCAGTTAGAAGATTTGATCCGGGATTATGCAATCCGGCATGGACTGCTGGAGTGAATGAGGAAAGGAAAAAGGATATGCAGAAGGACGAGGGATTACAGAGATACCTGATGCGCTGCGAGATCGAATATGTAGCCGCCCACGGCGGCGGCTGCATTGATTGGTTGGCGGCAGAGTGCGATACACCGCAGCGGGCTGCGTCCTTCCTCCGACAACTGGGCTTTAGGATCCGGAAAATCGTAGACGAGGAGCCGTGGTCTGGAGAGGAGCACCGGTGGGCAGAGACTACCGGAGGGATCCTTGTCTTTGCCGGCAGCGGTGGGCTGGTGGCCCGGGCGGCTAAAACAGGGGGGGATTGGCATGGATGAAGAATATCGCCGGATATGGGATGATGCCTACCGGCAAGGCCAGGAGCAGCGGACACGGCAGGAAGCTGTGTCTGCTGGCATTGGCACCGGGATGCTGCAGCAGATTCCAAATCATCTGCTGGTGGATTTTCCACCAGGGCCTTACAACCGCTACAAACTCCACCAGGGACGTCAGCGACAGGAACTGCTGGAGAGTATCCGCAGCCGAGGAATCCTGGAGCCGCTGATCGTTCGGCCGCAGCCGGATGGCACATACCAGATCGTCAGCGGGAAAAACCGGCGCAGCATTGCGGTGGAGCTGGGTTATGAGACACTGCCCTGCATCGTCCGGGAACTTGATGATGAAGAAGCTCTGCTGCAGCTGAACATCATCAATGTTCGCCAGCGCCGGATCCTGCCCAGCGAGCGGGCTTTTGCCTACCGGCTGGAGTTGGAGACCTGGGGCAAACAGGGCGCAAGGACAGATTTAACTTCCCGACAATTTGTCGGGAAGTTAGAAACTGCAGCGGTCATAGGAAAGCAGAAGGAACAGAGCGGGCGGCAGATCCAGCGCTATATCCGCCTGACAGAGCTGGTTGAGGAACTGCTGGCGGCGGTGGATCAGGAGCTGCTGGCCCTGGGCGCCGCCGTGGAGCTGTCCTATCTGCCCAGGCAGGATCAGCGGACGGTGGCTGATTACTTTTTCGAGTGCTCGGCCGGGCGGCTGCAGCAGCGAGCCGGGCGGCGCATTGGAATCCGGGGTGCCAAAGAACTGCGCCGGCTCCAGGCAGCCGGCACGGCTATAGATGCCCTCACCATCGGCACTGCCGCTGAGGCCAAAAGTGGCCGCTATCGGCTGCTGCGGCTGAACATGGTGGAGCTTCGGGCCCAATATCCGGAACTACAAGGCCTGCCGGAACAGGATGCCGCCCAGCTCGTCCGCAATGCCTTGGCCCGATACCTGGCGTCTGATAAGTCCGCTTTTTAATCGGATAACCCCTGTTTAGTTTTTGCACGCCAAATCTAAACGGGGGTTACGGGGTGTGAAACATTTTCATTTTCCTGTGCTTTCAGCCCCCGGCAGGGCCTTCCCGGAGGGAAAACCCGGAAAAATGTGTGAAACACATTTTGAATGGCAGGATAAGGCGTGTGCTGCACGCCGTCAAACAGCTGCAAGGCAAAGCCTTGCACGGTGTTCCACCACCTTTTTTTGTGCGCCAAACGTGTTCAGCAAGGAGGAGACTCACCCATGAAACTGACGCAAAAAATTCTGATTACCAGCACACCGCAGCAGACGCCAAAGGGCGAAATCCCATGGCTGTTGGCCCGTGACAGCAGAGGAGAGCCCAGGTTTCTGATTACCAGCACACCTGTTCGGGATATGTACTTTCTGTATGTCCCGCTGGACGGGCGCTGGAAGCGCTGGGGCAAAGATGCCAGTGCCGGAAAACTGCAGGAACGGTTTTTGAATCAAATCTGTGGCAATAAACGAAAGGATGTGATATGATGAATAACAAGGAAACCCGATCGGAATGGGATGTGATCGGCACGGTGGGCACCATCGGCGTCTATGTAACAGTCCTGAGTTTTTTCTTCTTGCTGGGCGCTGCCTGCTACGACGCCGCATACGTTCATGGAGGAGAGTATATGACGTTTTGGGAAGTAGTTGTGAACTCGGTTGTACCTGCAGCAATCACCGGACTGGTAACGGTGGCGGTGTCTTATTTTCTTTTCCTGAAAAAGATGCCGGAGAGGGTCGCCAAAGAACTGGATAAAAAAATGGATCCGTCCAACCTTTCCCTGCAGAGTGAGCAGCATCAGATCCAGGCAGCGCTGAACCCGTCCAATGCCGTACTCCACGGCGACCATGAGAAGCTCCGCAGTTATCTGGAAGAAGCGGCGAAGCGGCAGGCGGCCGCAGATGAGCGCCATGCGGTGCTGCGTGGCGATGACCGGCGTATGGTGGATGCCGTGCAGACACTGGACGGATTTGCCTTGATCTTCACGGAAATGAACCAGGAGCTGATCCGCCTGCGGCAGGAGAATCAACAGCAGGCGCAGAAGATTGTCGCCCTGGAAAAGCGTCTGCGGCTGCGAAGCGCCGACAGAGATGAACTGGAGCTGTAGGCTGCAAAGATTGTCATTGAGAAAGACAGGAGGATACACGATGAAAAAGATTTTGGCATGGATGCTGGCCCTTTGTCTCCTGCTGAGTCTGGCGGCCTGCGGAGGGCCTGCCGTATCGCCGGTAGGCCCCGATGAGGGCGGAGAGCCGGTGGGCGTCCAGGATCCGGAGAACGACAAGGAGAACAATGGGCCGGATGAGACCGATGACATCGGTGATCCGGATGGCAGTGGCGGTGGCTCCGGCAGCTCCAGCAAGCCCTCCGGCTCTGGTAGTGGCAGCAGCTCTGGCAGCTCCAACAAGCCCTCCGGCTCTGGTAGTGGCAGCAGCTCCGGCAGCTCCAGCAAGCCCTCCGGCTCTGGTAGTGGCAGCAGCTCCGGCAGCTCCAGTAAGCCCTCCGGCTCTGGTAGTGGCAGCAGCTCTGGCAGCTCCAACAAGCCTTCTGGCTCTGGCAGTGGCAGCAGCTCCGGCAGCTCCGACAAGCCTTCCAGCGGCGGCAGCGGCTCCGGCAATTCCAGCAAGCCCGGGCATAAACACAGCTATACCAGCAAGGTGGTGGCAGCTACCTGCACCGCAGGCGGATACACGCTGCATACCTGCAGCTGTGGTGACAGCTACAAGGACGCCTATACCAACGCCCTGGGCCACAGCTATACCAGTAAAGTGGTGGCAGCCACCTGCACCGCAGGCGGATACACGCTGCATACCTGCAGCCGCTGCGGCAACAACTACAAGGGCAGCAACACCAGTGCCCTGGGTCATAGCTATACCAGCAAGGTGGTGGCACCTACCACCGAAGCCGGCGGCTATACACTGCATACCTGCAGCCGCTGCGGCAGCAGCTACAAGGACAGCTATACCGATCCTCTGCCAAAGCCGGAGGTATATCTGGACTGTGCGGCGGCGGAAGCCTATGGTAACCAATACTTGCTCACACTTGTTAAATACGTCGACTGGTCACTCAATGAGAACAATGCTTCGTACTATCC
>CALWXA010000074.1 GCA_944385395.1 uncultured Oscillospiraceae bacterium
CGGCGATGCCCTTGTCCAGCCAGAACCGCAGGATCTTCTTCACTTCCTCCAGCACCCGGGGCTCGTGATAGTTGAGATCCGCCTGATGCTTGGCAAACAGGTGCAGGTAGTAGGAGTCGCTGCGCTCATCGTAAGCCCAGCAGTCCTCACCGAAGAAGCCCGTCCAGTTGTTGGGGAGCCGCCCCTTTTTGTCGGCCTTGCGCCAGTAATAGAAATTGCGGTAGCTGCTCTCCGGATTGCGGCTGGCCTGGAACCAGGGATGGGCGGTGGAGGTGTGGTTGATCACCAGATCCATGATGATCCGGATGCCCCGAGCGCCTGCTTCCCGGATCAGACGCTCCATGTCCTCCATGGTGCCGTAATCGGGATGGATGCCGCAGTAGTCGCTGATGTCGTAGCCGTTGTCCTCGTTGGGGGAGGGGTATACCGGGGAGAGCCACAGTACGTTGACCCCCAAATCCTTCAGATCATCCAGCCGGGAGATGATCCCCGGCAGATCTCCGATGCCGTCGCCGTTGGAGTCGCAGAAGCTCCGGGGGTAGATCTGATAGACAACGGCCTCTTTCCACCATTCTTGCATGTAAGCCTCTCCTTTCTCACCGCCGATAGGCGCAGCGGCAGTACTGTTCATGGAGTTCCTCCGTGACGCCGTGGGCGGCGATGGCGGCGGCAAAGAACCGTCCGCTCTTCTTGATGGTGCGCTGCTGGGTCTCATAGTCCACATGGACCAGGCCGAACCGGGCGCTTTCGCCCTCCAGCCACTCAAAGTTGTCGCAGAAGCACCAGTGATAGTACCGCTTTACCGGCAAACCGCTGCTGCACAGTGCCTTGAGATGCTCATAGAGATAGCGGCAGCGGAAGGTATCCTGGTTGTCGCAGGTACCGTTTTCCGTGATGTACAGGGGCAGCGGCGCCAGATCGTACAGCATCCGGCACACCTCCACGATGCCCTGGGGATAGATTTCCCAGCCCAGATCGTTCACCGGCGCACCAGGGGCCGTACCGTCCCGGAGACCGGACACGGTGGACCGGGTGTAGTAGTTGATGGCGTGGAAATCGCACCATACGCCCGGACGGATCAGGGGATGGCGGTAAACGGGGAAGGCAGCCTCGCCCAGACACATGGCCCGGCTCAGCCCACCCTGGAAAGCCTTTTCGGAAAAGGTGCAGCACAGCCGGTGCACGGGATTGCGCTTCTGGAGGGGCTGGAACACCCGCAGGTGGTTGGCAAAGCTCACCTTGGTGTCGGAAAAGCCCAGCTCCCGGCGCACCCGGTGGATCATCTGATAGGCGGAGATGTGACAGGCGGTCATGTGGGTCAGTACCCGGCGATAGGACTCCATGGACTTCTTGCCGGGAGGCCAGCCGCCGCCGTAGTAGCCGTTGAGGGCGTAGACGTTGGGCTCATTGATGGTGATGTATTCGCTCACCAGATCCCCCAGCTCCCGTACCACCACCTCGGCGAACCGGAGGTAGAGCCCGATGCAGTCGGGATTTTCAAAGGCGCCCAGCTCTTCAAACCACCGGGGATTGGTGAAATGATGGATGGTCAGCAGCGGCCGTACCCCGGCGTCCACCATGGCCTGGATCTCCCGGCGGTAGTGAGCCAGCGCCTCCCGGTCAAATTTGCCGCTTTCCGGCTCGATGCGGCTCCATTCCACGCCGAAACGGCTGTGGCGGATGCCCATTTCCTCCATCAGCGCCAGATCCTCCTGCCAGCGCCGGTAGTGATCGTCGGCCCGCAGGGGGGAGGAGCCGTCCTTGATGTGCCCGGCACAGGCCCAGTCATACCAGCTGTTGTTGGTGTCGCCGCCCTCGATCTGGGTGGCGGCGGAGGCCACGCCCAGGGCGAAATCCTCCGGGAAGGAAAAAGCAAACATAAGGAGCTCCTTTCTCTTTGTGCTTATCTTTAATTATACTCCCGGCAGATGATTTGCGTCAATGCAAAGAGTGCGCCTCCTTTGGAGGCGCACTCAGGTTGTCAAAAAAGAAGCAGATTTTTGCATTCGGAGGGAAAGAAAGTGTGAAAGAAAACCGTCAGGGTTGTCGTTCACGTTTCATCACAACACTTTTCAAAGCTTTTCAGAAGTTTTGAAAAGTGCACTCACCCTGGCGGAAATCATCTTTCGACAGGGTGAGTGCGCCTCCTTTGGAGGCGCACTTGCGAAAATCTTATAATCCTTTGTCCTTGTCCCTGCGCTCTTTCCACCGCAGGATCTGCAGCGTGATGAACAGCACCACCACCGCACACCAGAAGGCCAGGGTCAGCACCGACAGTACCTGCCAGACAGACCGGGGCAGGGAATTGGGCAGCGCCAGCTCCACCACAAAGGCGAAGGTGATGAGCACCACCGCCGCCGTCAGTGCGAAATGATAGATCTGCTCCAGTTTCTCCTTCATGCCCCATGCGCTCCTTGGTGTCAAATGGTCCGCCTCGCAGGCGGCTGTATGGTTTTAGTATACCACGCCCGGCGTCTGGATGCAATGGCCGCCCTCTTTTTCCGCCCATTCCTCCGGCCGCAGCGGCCGCATCACGGAAACCTCATAGGCGATGCGCTCGCAGCAGCCGTCAGGCTGCTTTTTGGTGTAGCTGCGGCTCTGGATCCGGCCCTCCAGCGCCAGGGTGCTGCCTACCGGCAGCGCCGCCGTCTGCTGTGCCACGGCGCCCCAGCAGATGCAGGGCAGATAATCTGCCCGGCCGTACCGCCGGTTCACCGCCAGGATCACATCGCAGATCTCCCGCCCCAGCGGCGTGCGCCGGAAGGTAGGGGGCTTGCAGATGGTGCCGCACAGCCGGATGGTGTTGCTGTCCTCTCCCTGACAGACATCCACCTGTCGGGCCAGTACGGACAGGATCAGCCGTGGCCCGTCGCCGCTTTTGTTGTTGAACGAGCGCAGCTGCCCCGTGAGACATATGTGCTGCCCCCGGTGCAGGGGCGTCAGCTGCAGCTGGTGGCGGGAGATCATCACCGGCAGTACATCGCATTGCCCCGACAGCCGCTGTACCGACAGAAAGAAACGGAAAAATACCTGATCGTGGTTGCTGTGTGACAGCTCCGGCTCCGCCGCCACCTGGCCGCTGAGCCATACACGGTTAAAATGGATGGCTTTGCATACATTGTCCATGACGTTCCACCTTCGTTGGTTGATGGGCTACTATATGCTGCGCCTGAGCGGAATATGTACTTTTCAAACGGCGCCAAATGGGGTATAATGTGCCGCATAAAAGCAGTAAAGGAGCATTGCCATGCGTTATCTGGGAAAAGTGTACCGCCCGCCCAGTGAGGCCTACAGCCTCATCGTGCAGGTGACCTACGGCTGCAGCCATAACCGCTGCGCCTTTTGCGATATGTATGATGACAAGCATTTTGCCTTGCGTCCCATGGGGGAGATCGTGGAGGACTTCCGTATGGCCCGCCAGGCCTACCGCAGTGTCCGGCGGATCTTCCTGGCCGACGGCGACGCCATGATGCGTCCGGCCAAGGACCTGGCCTCCATTCTGGACCTCATCGCCGGTCTTTTCCCGGAATGTGAGCGGGTGACCTGCTACGCATCCCCCGCCAGCTTGAAGGTCAAGAGCGAGGAGGAGCTGCGTATGCTCCGCAGCAAGGGCCTGGCCATGGTGTACATGGGCCTGGAATCCGGCTGCGACGCCGTGCTGGAGCGGATGAACAAGGGCCATACCGCCGCCGCCATTGTGGAGGCGGGACAGAAGGCCCGGCGCTGCGGTCTTGCCCTGTCCGTCACGGCCATCTCCGGCCTGGGCAGCCGGGAGCTGATGGAGCGCCACGCCGTGGATACCGCCCGTGCCCTGAGCGCCATGAACCCGGAGTATATCGGCCTTCTGACGCTGATGGTGGAGCCGGGGACGCCCCTGGCCCAGTGGGTGTCTGAGGGCAGCTTCCAGGTGCTGGGGGTGGAGGAAGTACTGCGGGAAACGGAGCTGTTTTTGCAGCACATCGATAGTCCCGGCAGCGTCTTCCGGATGAATCACGCCTCCAATTACCTCACCTTGAAGGGCACCCTCAACCAGGATAAAGAAGCGCTGCTGCAGCGGGTGCGCCAGGGCCTGGCGGGCTTCGGACTGCGCAGCGAGTCCATGCGGGCCCTTTGAAAAAATCTGAAAAAGGGGATTGACAAACGGCCATCGGGGTGGTAAAGTGCAGTCAATCCAAAAAACCGTTGAGTAAGAGAAGTAGCCTTGCCGGAAACGCAAAGCGAGCTGCGGGCGGTGTAAGCGCAGCCGGGGAAGACAGGGTGAATGGCCTTACGAGGGCGATGCGAACCTCTTTTGCGGGGCAGTAGCAATCGACGGCAGCCGCGGCCGTTATCCCGGCGGAGCGCATGTTGGTGCGTGCAGAGTGGGCGCAAAGCGCCAATTTGGGTGGTACCGCAGAAGTTGTTTCAACTCCTGTCCCATGGATGACATGGGGCAGGAGTTTTGTTTTTTCCAAGGAGGTTTCGTCTGATGCAGCATCTGGATTTTCGATGGCGCCATACGTTGTGCGTCAGATCCCATTGAAAAAAACGATAAAGGAGACAATCGATCATGGAAGAAAAGAAGATCCCCTATAAGATTTACCTCAGCGAAGACGAGATGCCCAAGGCATGGTACAATGTGCGGGCAGATATGACCAATAAGCCCGCCCCGCTGCTGAATCCCGCCACCCACCAGCCCATGACCGCCCAGAAGCTGGGCGCCGTGTTCTGCGATGAGCTGATCCAGCAGGAGCTGGACGATACCACGCCCTATTTCCCCATCCCCGAGGAGATCCGGAATTTCTATAAGATGTACCGTCCCTCGCCTCTGGTCCGGGCCTATTGCCTGGAGGAGAAGCTGAAGACCCCCGCCAAGATCTACTATAAGTTCGAGGGCAACAATACCTCCGGCTCCCATAAGCTCAATTCCGCCATTGCCCAGGCCTATTATGCCAAGAACCAGGGTCTCAAGGGCGTCACCACCGAGACCGGTGCCGGCCAGTGGGGCACGGCCCTGTCCATGGCCTGCGCTTACCTGGGCCTGGACTGCCGGGTGTATATGGTGAAGTGCTCCTATGAGCAAAAGCCCTTCCGCCGTGAGGTGATGCGCACCTACGGCGCCCAGGTGACGCCGTCTCCGTCCAATACCACGGAAGTGGGCCGCAAGATCCTGGAACAGTTCCCCGGTACCTCCGGCTCTTTGGGCTGCGCCATCAGCGAGGCGGTGGAGGCCGCCACCTCCATGGAGGGCTACCGCTACGTGCTGGGCAGCGTCCTCAATCAGGTGCTGCTGCATCAGACCGTCATCGGCCTGGACACCCAGACAGCCCTGAAGAAATACGGCATCAAGCCCGACGTCATCCTCGGCTGTGCCGGCGGCGGCTCCAATCTGGGCGGCCTCATTTCTCCCTTTGTGGGCGAGAAGCTCCGGGGCGAGGCGGATTATCAGATCATCGCCGTGGAGCCGGCCTCCTGCCCCAGCCTGACCCGAGGCGTGTTCCGGTATGACTTCTGTGATACCGGCGCCATCTGCCCCCTGGCCAAGATGTATACCCTGGGCAACGGCTTCATTCCTTCTGCCAGCCATGCCGGCGGCCTGCGGTATCACGGCATGAGCCCGGTGGTGTCCCAGCTGTACCACGATGGACTGATGGAAGCCCGCAGCGTGGAGCAGACCAGCGTCTTTGCCGCCGCTGAGGAGTTCGCCCGGTGCGAGGGCATCCTGCCTGCACCCGAGAGCAGCCACGCCATCCGTGTGGCCATGGATGAGGCCATCCGCTGCCGGGAAACCGGTGAGGAAAAGACCATCCTCTTCGGCCTTACCGGTACGGGCTATTTCGATATGGTGGCCTACGGCAAATATAACGACGGCGATATGTCGGATTATATCCCCACCGATGCCGATTTGCAGCGGGGCTTCGACTCCATCCCCAAGTTCCCCGGCAACGAATAAGAACACGCAAAAAGCCCGGCTCCTGCAAGGAGCCGGGCTTTTTGGCAAGACGGTGCGCCGCAGCACCGTCTTTTTATAAAAACCGCCCCATGTCCCGGATCAGCTGTTCTTCGATGGCACACAGCGTCCGACACAGAGCACGGGCGGGCATATGGGCGCCGGGACAGCTGTTGAGCTCCCGGTACAGGGACAAAACCCCCATCTGACAGCCCTCGGCCACCACGGTGGCGGCAGCGCTGTCGGTACGGTCCATACCCAGCTTCATGCTGATCTTCATAACGGCCATTTTCCGCAAAGCGGGGTTCAGTTCCCGCTGCGGCCGTCCGCTTTTTTCCAGCAGTACGCCGCATTCCCGCTGTAAGAGCCGGTGCTGCTGTCCGGCGGCGTCCAGGATCTGCTGCAGTTCCGGCAGATGCACATGCTGCCCCACTTCCTCCAGGGCGGTGAGGGCCATGTGGATGCCGGACTCACAGGCTTTCAGCAGCTGCAGCGTGTCTTTGTTGGCCATGGTGACTGCTCCTTTCAGAAAGCGCCGGGCCGCTGATGGGTGTCCAGATCGGATACCGCCTCATGCAGCTGCTTGAGAGAATGGATCTGGCGGCCCTGAAGCTGTTCCTGCATCCGGGCCGGCAGGGAATAGAACAATGTATAGGCTGCGGGATCCTGGTTGAGCAGGTCCGTCAAAGATTCATACATAGCAAAACACCTCCGCCCATAGTGTGGACGGAGGTGCCGCAATTATTCCTGTTATTTCTGGTATTCGAATTCCAGATTGTACATGGACACGATGTGCCCGTCTTGGATGCCCATTTGCTCCAGGGTATCAAAGAGTCCGGACTGGCGCAGCATTTTGTCGAAATACATCCGGCTTTCGTAGTCGGAGAAATTGACATTGGCCATAAGCCGCTGCAGCCAGGGCCCTTCCACCAGCCAGGTGTCGCCATCCCGGCGGATGTCCAGGGGCGCAGAGGTGTCCACCTCCGGCGGCCGGGGCACATACTCCGGTTCGTAGACCATCACCGGGGGCAGGGTGGCGAGCATCTGGGCGATCTTGTTCACCAGCTCCCGGGTACCCTGATGGGTGGCGGCGGACATGGCCAGGAAGGTGTAGCCCAGACCTTCCACATGGTTGCGGAAATCCTCCAGCAGCTGCTGGTCTGCCAGGAGATCCGTCTTGTTGGCCACCACGATCTGGGGCCGGCCGGCAAGCTCGGGGCTGTACTGCCGGAGCTCGGCATTGATGGTCTCAAAATCCGCAATGGGATCCCGGCCCTCACTGCCGGATACGTCCACCAGATGCACCAGCAGACGGCAGCGGTCGATGTGCCGCAGGAAGTCGTGGCCCAGCCCGGCGCCCTCGCTGGCGCCTTCGATGATGCCGGGGATGTCCGCCATTACAAAGCTGACGCCCTCGTCCACATAGACCACACCCAGATTGGGATAGAGGGTGGTGAAGTGGTAGTTGGCGATCTTGGGATGTGCCTTGCTCACCACGCTCAGCAGGGTGGACTTGCCCACGTTGGGGAAGCCTACCAGACCTACGTCCGCCAGCAGCTTCAGCTCCAGAAATACGTCCAGACTCTGTCCCGGAAGCCCGGCCTTGACAAACCGGGGCACCTGCCGGGTGGGAGTGGCGAAATGCTGGTTGCCCCAGCCGCCCTTGCCGCCCTTGCACAGCCCGAAGGGCTGGGACTCGGACATATCCTTGATGATCTCGCCGCTTTCGGCGTGACGGCCCAGGGTGCCCCGGGGCACCTTGATCACCAGGTCCTGGCCGTCCTTGCCGGACTTGCGGCCGCCCTGGCCGTCCATGCCGTTGGCGGCGGTGTATTTGCGCTTGTAGCG
>CALWXA010000075.1 GCA_944385395.1 uncultured Oscillospiraceae bacterium
GGTGAATTGGCCGCAGGCCAAGAGAGGCCGGCCTGGGCCGTTCACGTCCAGTCAAACCACTTTTTGAAACTTTTTTGAAGTTTCAAAAAGTGCAGCAGCCTGTCGAAAAGACTTTTTCGACAGGCTGTCAGGGAGGCATAATGCCTCCCTGTTTTTTCATTTCTTCCCCGCCCGCTTTTTGGCGAAGGCGGCTTTTTTCTTTTCCGACATAGGGGGCTTGGCGCCGGGACGGCTGGGCCGTGCCGGTTTTCCGGCTCCCCGTTTGGCCGGGCTCTTCCGGTCCGCTCCCTTCCGGGGCTTGTCCTTGGCGCCCTGCCGCTCTTCCCGGCGGGGGGCTTTCCAGCCGGCGTCGGGCCGCACCAGACACTGCTTTCCGTAGCCGATGAGGTCGGTGCGCCCGGCCTTCTGCAGCGCTTCCAGTACCAGAGGCCGCAGCTGGGGCTTGCCCCACTGCAGCAGGGCACGCTGCAGGGCCTTTTCGTGGGGATCACGGGCCACATATACCGGTTCCATGGTCCTGGGGTCGATGCCGGTATAGTACATGCAGGTGGAGAGGGTTCCCGGTGTGGGGTAAAAATCCTGCACCTGCTGGGGCTGCTTGCCGTTTGCGTGGAGGAATTCCGCCAGCTCCACGGCATCGGCCAGGGTACAGCCGGGGTGGGAGGACATCAGGTAGGGCACCAGATACTGCTCCTTGCCCTGCCGCTCGTTGAGCTTGCGGTACTGCTGCCAGAACTTTTCAAATACGTCAAAATGTGGCTTGCCCATGTAGTCCAGCACCTTGGCCACACAGTGTTCCGGGGCCACCTTCAGCTGACCGCTGATGTGGTAGTGTACCAGCTGGCTGAAAAACTCCTTGTTCTTGTCCTGAAGCATGTAGTCATAGCGGATGCCGCTGCGGACAAAGACCTTCTTCACCCCCGGCACCTCCCGCAGACGCCGCAGCAGACGGGTATATTCGCTGTGGTCGGCGTCCAGGTTCTTGCAGGGCTGGGGCGCCAGACAGTTCTTGCCCCGGCACATGCCGTGCTTCTTCTGCTGCTGGCAGGAGGTGTGGCGGAAGTTGGCGCTGGGGCCGCCCACATCGTGGATGTAACCCTTGAACAGGGGATCATGGGTCAGCTCCTCCGCCTCCCGCACCACCGAGTCGATGCTCCGGGAGGTGACCATCCGGCCCTGATGGAAGGCCAGGGCGCAGAAGTTGCAGCCGCCGAAGCAGCCCCGGTTGTGGGTGATGGAAAAGCGCACTTCCTCAATGGCCGGCACATCCTCGGTATACATGGGATGCACCTTCCGGGTATAGGGCAGGTCGTAGAGGTGATCCAGTGCCTCCCGGCTCAGGGGCCGGGCCGGAGGATTCACCACCAGCAGCCGCCCCTCGCACCGCTGCAGCAGGGCACGGCCCCGGATGGGATCGTGCTCGTCATACTCCATGGCGGCGGAGCGGGCATAGGCCTCCTTGCTGCGGCAGACCTCCTCATAGGAAGGGCAGGCAACACGGTGGAAGCGGCAGCCGCTGTCGTCACGGGCCACATAGGCGGTGCCGGGCACGTCGGTGATGGACGCCACCGGCTCTTTCCGGCTCAGCCGCCGGGCGATCTCACGGGTGGCGGATTCCCCCATGCCGTACACCAGCAGATCCGCCGGAGCGTCAAAGAGAATGCTGCGTCGGACGGCGTCGTCCCAGTAGTCGTAGTGGGCAAACCGCCGCAATGCCGCCTCCAGACCGCCGATGATGATGGGGATGTCCCCAAAGGCCTCCCGGGCCCGGTTGGCGTAGACGATGGTGGCCCGGTCCGGGCGGCAGCCCATCTTGCCGCCGGGGCTGTAGAGATCCCGGCTCCGGGGCTTTTTGGCCACGGTGTAGTGGGCCACCATGGAGTCCAGATTGCCGCCGCCGATCAGCACGCCGTACCGGGGCTTACCCATGGCGGCAAAGGCCTGGCAGTCCTTCCACTCCGGCTGGGCCAGAATGGCCACCCGGAACCCCTCGTCCTCCAGTACCCGAGCGATGAGGGTGGTGCCGAAGCTGGGATGATCGATATAGGCATCCGCCGTCACCATGAGAAAATCATAGTAATACCAATCCCGCTGCCGCATTTCCTCGCGGCTGACGGGCAGAAATTCCGTTCCGGTCATATGGGCTGCTCCTCATAGCCGATGTATTGCTCCAGCTCCCCGGAAGGCAGGGGCACGAAGCCGTACTTTTCAAAGAAGGGGGCCACCTCCGCCCCGCAGCGCAGCCGCAGCCGGTCACAGCCGGCGGCACGGTACCGCAGCACCGCCTGGCCCAGGGGCGCAATGCCCAGACCATGGCCACGGAAGGACGGAGCCATCCAGTAGGTGCCGATGCGGCCTGCGGTGCCTTCCCGGCCCAGCAGCTGCACCACACCCACCGGCTTTCCGTCGTGCCATACGGCGATGCATTCCCCTTCCCGGGGCACCGGGTCCAGTCCGGCCTGAGCAAGGGCAGCGGCGGCAGTGTCGTCCATAGGCATATAGTCCGGGCCGTTGGAGAACATCTTCTCGGCGTTCCACCACTTGTGGCCCTCCAGATTTTCGTCTCCTTCCCGGACCAGATGGCTGCTGTCGTCCCGGTATTCCACCTGCAGGGAATTCCCGTCCCACACCAGCTTGGTAACGGCGGTATTGTCGCTGTGGTGGGTCTTGCCCACTTCCTCCAGGGTCAGCCCCTGCAGCACGCCTACGGTGATGCGCAGGGCAGCGCCGTGGCTCACCGCCGCCACAGCTTCATTGGGATGGGCCCGGGCGATCTCCTTAAGCTTGCCGATCATCCGGCGGGCTACATCCGCCGGAGCCTCTGCGCCGGGGACCTGCCAAAGGTCGGGGCGCACCGTAAAGTGCTCCATGCCCTCCGGATCCTCCCGCTGGATGTCCTGCCAGGTACGGCCTTCCCAGCTGCCCATATGTACTTCCCGCAATTCCGGGCACAGCTGCACCGTAAGTCCTCTGGGCTCACTGACGGCCCGGGCGGTGGTGCGGGCACGGAACAGATCGCTGCTGTATACCGCCGCAAGGTCCACGCCTTCAAACCGGCGGCGCAGCGCCTTGAGCTGCTCATAGCCCCGGCGGGTCAGCACACCGTCGTACTGGCCCTGGGCGATGCGGTAAAGATTGCCTTCCGCCTCGGCATGGCGGATGAGATAAATGGTGGTCATAAATGCTCCCTTCCTTTTCACACAACGGTGATCCACTGCTTCAGTGCCCCCACGGCGGCAGCCGCTGCCGCTTTGGGGTCGGCGGCATGCTGGATGGTCTCGTCCACCACCAGGGCACCGTGGCCGTACTGGTCCACGCCCCAGGCGGCGGCCTCTCCATCACAATGGGTCAGCAGCAGCATGGCCTTCTCCGCCTGCCGCCGTATCTCCCGGATATCCAGGGAAAAACCGGTCTCCACCAGCAGTCCCGCCCCCTGGCGGCTCATCTGCTCGGCTACCGCCTGATGGAGATACCGGTCCCTGGCCATCAGGTTCTGCACCTGACCGGCAGAGGGATTGGCGCTTCGGATCAGGGCGAACACCGCCTGATCTTCTCCCACATTGCAGCAGTCGCTGCCCACATAGGGATTCACCGTCACCGCCCGGGCACCGGGCAAGGCCTCCAGCCAGAGACGGGGGGTGGGGGTACAGCAGTCCACGATAACGTATTGTTCGGCGGCAGCGGCGGCACTCACCAGATTGGCCAGCACCTCCAGTCCGGCAGGGCCGTAGGGCAGATAGCTCTCCAGGCGCAGAAATACCGCCGGCAGGCCCTCCGCCGCTTCCAGCAGTCTGGTGCCCTGATACCGCAGGGCTTCCGCCTGGGCCATGGGGCCGGGGCCATAGAGCTGCTCAAACCGCCGGAGGAGCTGCTCCGGCAGGGAGTCCGGGCTCAGGCCCAGGGCCAAAGGGGTTTTGCAGCGGCGGATCCGCTGCTGTAACAGTTCCAGGGACATAGGATTCTCCTTATTTTTTCTCATTATTTTTTCTATTATAAACGCCGCTGCAGTTTTTGGCAATCGGTCTGCATGGATTTTTCCCAAGGTGCGGGACATACTATGTGCGTACCGATAAAGGAGTGATGGAACATGTGTCGTACCGTTTCGTATTTATGCGGTATGGGCGCTGGCCTGGCGGTCGGCGCCGTCGTGGCTGCTGCCATTCTCACCCAGCCGAATGCCAGAAAAACCGCTGTAGGCAAAACCATGCAGCGGGTGGGTAACGCAGTGGATTCGGCGGTAGAATCCGTAGCAGACATGATGTAACCACCCAAGCGGGTATCGCAGCGGGGCAGAGCATGATGGACCGTCATGCTCTGCCCTGAAATTTTCCCCTTTGATTTTGCGTTTTGTCCTTGACAACGCATCAAATTTTGATATAATAAGCAATGCTGCTGCAACAGCAGTGCCATGGAGTAGTATCGAAGTGGTCATAACGAGCACGACTGGAAATCGTGTAGTCGCCAAAAGCGGCTCGAGAGTTCGAATCTCTCCTACTCCGCCAGAATGAGAAAAGCCTGTAACCCTTGTGGTTACAGGCTTTTTCTTGTGCCGCAGCGGTTTGCGGCCATTTTCGCCCATACTCCAAAAGACGTATGAGAGCACCAAAAAGCACCCCCGCCGACACAGTTGCGACACAGTTTCCCCGGAAAATCTACACAGTGACCAGGAGCCAATGTGTCCGAATCGGACACATTGGCTTCCTACATAGTATCCTATTTCCTTGTGTCCGAATTGGACACATTCCTTCCCAGCTGGGCATTGAGCAGCTGGGCCGTCCTCTCCTGCCGGCTATCCCGCAGATGGGTATAGATATCCTGCGTCATGGCTGCTGTGGCGTGCCCCAGAAGCGCCTGGGCGTCCTTGAGCTCCACACCATCCGTCTCATAGAGCATGGTGGCATAGCTGTGCCGGAGCTGATGAGCGGTACATCTGATCCCGGTAGATCTGGCATAGTTTTTCCAGCACTGACTATACTGCCCTTCTGTCAAAGGCGATGCTCCACCATCTTGCGAAAAAAGGAAATGATCCGGCATCAGTTCTTTGGGAAGCTGCTCCTGCAGAATATCCAGCAGAGGGATGTCCCGGAATCCTGCCTCTGTCTTGGGCGTCTTTATGTATGGTTTCCCTCCGGCTCCATGATATACGGATTTTGTCACATGGATCACCCCACGCTTCCGGTCAATGTCCTTGCCCTGGATCGCCAGAGCCTCACCCTTGCGCATTCCCGTGCAGAGCAGGAAAAACGGCAGCAGCCAGATATGAGGTGTGGCCCGGATCTTCTGCTCATCCTCCGGCGAGGCCGGTTCACGGTGACTCTTTTTGAGTCCTTTGGGCACGGATATGCAGGCACAGGGATTGCTCCCGCCGTCTCCCCGCTCCACCCCATAGTCGCAAATCATACTGATGATCTGCAGCTGGGTGGTCACCGTCTTTTTGGCGTATCCCTTGGCGGCAAAGCCAGCGATAGCCTTTTTGATGTCCTGGGGTGTGATCTCCCGCAGTGGGATCTCCCCCAGCCAATCAACCGCCCGGGCCAGGGCTGCCCGATAGGACCGAAGCGAATTAGGCGCCAACTCTTCAAAGTGCCCACGCTCCCAGTCGTCCGCCACCTGGCCGAAGGTTCTCCCCTGGGCCAGCCGGGCCTGGTAGTCTATCATTTTGCGCTCCACTTCGGCATCCGTCCGCCCCCGAAAGGCAACCCGCTTGCCCCCAATGGTGCGGATGGCTTCGTGCAGTCCGTCTGGCCGGACATAGTATTTTGGCTTCCTCTGCTTCATGCTGCCCTCCTTCCCCTTGAATATAGAACAAACGTTCGATTATGTGTGTGTTAGGTACCTCCCCAGTAGCTGGGGAGGTATTTTTATTGAATGTTACCTCGATAAAAACAGATTTATTTTCAGGTACTCCTCCGTGACAGACGATACGTGGGCTTCTACAGTATCTTCCCTACTAAGGAAGTCATAGACCATGTCTTTCAGCTTTCCTCTGTAGAGGTAACCAACATGTACACTGTAATGGTATACAGCAACAGCACAGGGGTCATAGTCGTTTTCCGGCTCGAGCTCAAGCGTAATCTCATCTTTCCTTTTTATGCACTCCAAATACGAAATTGACTCTTCTGGCACATAAACATCCACACCCTTGTACTCATATTCATGGCTATCTGCGGAAATTTCCCTTACATAAATCCTTTCCAGGACTGAAATCTCGGGATTCTTGTCTACGTTATCGGTGCTTTCCACCACTTTCCTTTTTTCAGCCTGCTCTTCTTTTCTTTTTTCTTCTGCCTGCTCTTCTTGCCTACGCTTTCCTGCCTTCACGAGCAGGACAATGCCGACCGGCCAAAACAGGAAAATCATAATGATGCCTATACCCTTCAAGGATTTTGCGCTGGCCTGCTTTTTCATCCTTACTCCTCCTCAAAACTTTCCTCTCAGCTCTACTACCCGGCCGATGATCCGAACGGGCAGCTGCTCAATATCGGCCTTGCTGTAAAATTGGACATCGTAGGCCGGATTGGATGGTATAAGGGAGATCCCATCCGCCCCATAGCGGATCTTCTTGACGGTGGCAGCATCACCGTTGACCAGTACCACGACCGTGTCGCCGCTCTCTGCCGACTCCTGCCGGCGGACGATCACCACGTCCCCCTCTTTGATCCGGGGCTCCATGCTGGCGCCCTTGATCCGCAGGGCAAAGAACTCGCCGGTGGCCGCCAGGGCCTCGTCAATCTCCTCGTAGTCCACGATATCTGTAACTGCCTCAATAGGAATCCCAGCAGCAACATCACCAAGGACAGGTATTTTAATCCCCTTGCTCCGACTGGGCGGTGGTCCACCAAGCAAGTAATCGACAGAGGTATCCAACAGCTCTGCAATTTTTTTAAGAGTTCTGAAATCCGGCTCGTAGCGCCCTGTTTCATAGTCGGACATAGATGCCTGGCTAATATTCAAGGATTTGGCCAGATCAACCTGTCTAATTCCAAGCGCTTTTCGGCGCTCTTGTATACGCATTATTTTACCACCCCCAAAATTAGTATATCCGATATCTAATTATCAGTAAAGCCGATATCGGGAATACTAAAATAATTCTTGACATAACGGGAATACCGTTATATAATTCAAGACACAATACCGAGAAACCCGATATTGCGAGGAGGTGAAAAAATGTTCATGAGAATCAAGGCTCTCCGCAAGGAGAAGGGGCTGGATCAGTGTGACTTTGCAATAAAGATGGGAGTCAGCCAGCCCACAATCTCAGCTTGGGAACTGGAGACTTGCCTTCCCAAGACTCGTGACCTTCCCCTGCTGGCCAAGGTCTTGGGCGTTTCCATCGGTGAACTCTTCGAGGATCCCGACGATCCTGACATGACAAACCATATCACAGAACTGGGGGCCTGACCATGCAGACAAATTGCATCAACATCTACCGGAGAGCCCGGCAGACCGCCGGGTTGACCAGAGAGCGGGCAGCAGAGCTGTTATCTGTGTCCGTCCGGTCTCTGGCGGATTATGAAGCGGGCGTCCGGATCCCGGGAAACGACATTGTAGACGGCATGGTCACCGTGTACAATACCCAGCTGCTGGCAGTCCAGCATCTGCGCAACTCGGCCCAGGCCGCCCGGGAGCTGCTGCCGGATGTGGAAGCCATGCGCTTCCCGGAGGCGGTACTGACATTGGTGGACGCCATCTATGACTTTGCCGACGATCACATGGACCGGGAGCTTATCGACATCGCCCGGGACGGCCAGATCACCGACAATGAGCGGGAGCGCTTTGACCACGTAGTGGAGCGGATCCAGGCCATCACTGCCGCCGCCATGGTGGTGGCATGCGCCAGAAGGGATGGGATGTAGATGAGAATGACTTGGCGTAAGCAGGATAGAGACCCCTTTTTGTATTATTACAATGAAATGCACGAAGGGAAGTCTTTTGAGGAAGTTATCATGACAATGACCATCAGGGAAGTCTGGGAGGTCTTTGGCACAGAGGTGTTTTGGATCTTCTTACCGTATATCGGCACATTTGTGGGCTGCGTTATTGCGCTGATCGCGATCCTGATCGGCCTGATCGGCCTGATCGGCCTGTTATAACCAATTTTGCAGACTTGTAATAATGGACAAGGCAAGCGCCATCAAGGCAAAAAGCATTGCAAGGAAGTCAATCCATTTTTCTTGAAGGTAGTCGATGCGCTCCAACCTGCGGAACTCCTTCCAATGGAGCCCCTTGTGATCCAAGGAAAACCAACGTGCGGATCCATTTGCCCCATTATAGGTGATATACCCATGCTCTTGCAGATACCGGATATTCGCACGAGCTTTCTCAACGTGGCAAGAAAGATCCTTGGCCATTTCTTCGAGGTCATCACCGAAGTCAAAAAGCCGGTAGGCACGTTCACCTTCATTCATGTAGCATAAAATTTTCTTTGAAAGTCTGTCAAATTTCATTTGCAATCGCCTCCTGCAAAGAGCATACCACGCATTTTTGCAAGCATCAATCATTGGAGGAGTAGTTACCTATGAGCAACAAGAAAAATCTGCGGCGGGTCTCCGTCCTGATCTCGGCCCAGACGCTTTACAACCTGCAGCGTCTGGCGGTCATGGGCGGGTATGATCCGCAGGAAGTGGGCCGGGTGATCGACAAGCTCACACGGGACCGGATGGCGCAGATGCGCCGAGTAGACAACATGAGGAGGTGTTGACGGTGGCAAGAGAAAAAGAACTCTTCCGGGACAACCTGCAGCGGCTGGATGAGCAATTCCCCAACGCAGAGCTGCTGCCCCTTCTGACGGTGGCCCATCACCTGGGCATGGACAAAAGGACGCTGCTGGACAGCAAAGGCTTTCCGGCCCGTAAGCTGGGGCGCTTCTGGATGGTGTCAAAGGTGGCCCTGGCCGCCTGGTTGTCATGAGGTGGGCCGATGAACATTAAAGATGCCGCCACCCTGGCCATGAGCTACGGGGTGGGAATGAGACGGGTATCTTCTATGTGGCCGGATGGGGTCATTGTGATACCTACAAACACGGTCGACTGCTGCTTCCTGATGGATATATGTGCGGGCGAAAAAAGTCGCCGGCGAGGCTGGGAGCCGTACGCCGACGATCTGGTGGCAGATGATTGGGAGTTAGTTTAGGAGCTGGGAGGAGCCTACACATGATCTTGCGTATTCCTGAAATAAAAAAGCCCCCAACGGAGGTCAGTCCGTCAGGGGCAGCAATGCAAAGCATTGCTATGAGAACAAAATTATTATATCACGCCGAAAGGCGATTGACAAGGGGGTGTTGTGATGCAGCCGCTGAATCGTGTGCAGGCCTATGGCCATGTTGCGCAAAAATACGGGTTGGAGGAATCCATTTTCCTGGACTCCATCGTGTACTGGTACCGGGTCAACCGGGCGGATAACCGCAACTTCCACGATGGACGGTGGTGGACCCACAACTCCATTTCCGTATATGTCCAGCTGTTCCCCTGGTGGAGCACCAAGCAGATCCGGCGCATCATCAACAGCTGTCTGGAGCAGGGCGCCATCGTGTCCGGCAATTACAACAAAAAGGCTATGGATCGCACCCTGTGGTACAGTCCCACCGAGGATCTCATGGCCATGTACGGCGATATTGTCCCGGGCAGTTCGCATGAAGATGTGGTCTACTATGCCGATGGGGAGTCATTGCCCATCTGCCCAAATGGGCAAATGGATGAACCTGAATCCAGGCACAATCCTTGCGAGGAGCAGGAATCCGATATATCTTTCTCTGCCCCCATTTGCCCAAATGGGCAAATGCAAATGCCCAAACGGGAAAATGCATTTGCCCAAACGGGCCAACCAATACCATGTAGTACCCATGTAGATACACATGATGCCCCCTGTAGTCCCCCGGCGGGGGACGATGCCGCCCCAGGCGAGAACCGGAAGCGTGCAAAGCACGATGCGGCATACAAGCCGGACTGGTTTGATGCCCTATGGCGGATCTATCCCCGGAAAGATAACCGGCTCACGGCCATACGTGCCTGGGACAAGCTAAGGCCGGATCGCCCCACCTGCCGGCAAATGCTGGCAGGCCTGGAGCGAGACAAGGCAAGCCGGCAATGGCAGCGGGATGGCGGAGAGTACATCCCCATGCTCTCCACCTGGATCAACCAGCGGCGCTGGGAGAATCAGGGCGTGGATCTTACACAACTGCCCCAGGCAGCAGAGACCAGTACTCCCCGGATCTCCTGGGCCGATGACCGGGAGGTAACGTGATGGCAGACTATGCGCCGATCCTTGACCAGGACGCCATGGCCGCCGAGCAGTCTGTCATCGGAGCCCTGCTGCTGGACCCTGACTGCATCAACGCCGTGCTGGCGGAGCTGAGTCCGAAAGATCTCCTGGATCCCACTTGCCGGAATACATACGAAGCCATCCGGCGCCTGTCCGCTGCCGGGCGCCCGGTAGATCTGGTGCTGATCCAGGAGGCAGTAGACGGCGGGGATGCGTGGATCAAGTGGGCCACAGCCGCCGTGGAGATCACACCCACCAGTGCCAACGTGATGGAGTACGTCCGGATCGTCCGGGACGCAGCGCAGCTGCGGAGAATGCGGCATGCAGCTGAGGAACTGCTGGAGTGCAGGACACTCTCGGACGCCATGGCTGCCGCTCAGGCGTTGGCATCTTCCGCCGCCGTGCAGGGAACTCGTGGCTGCTCTTCCGGCGCCGATCTGGCTGCCCTGTTTTGGAAGCGGCTCAACGCCCCGAAGCCGGATTACATTCCCTGGGGCATCCCCACGGCGGACAAGAAGGTCCGGTCAGAGCTGGGCGACATGATCCTGCTGGGCGGCTACCCATCCACAGGCAAGACGCTGCTTTCCCTGCAAATGGCAGTCCAGCAGGCGCAAGCCGGGTACCGGGTGGGCTTCTATTCCCTGGAGACCCAGGATTTCAAGCTGGCGGACCGGATCATGAGCATGCTGTCCCATGTGCCGCTGAAAAAGATCAAAGACCGGGATCTCTCAGAGGCGGACTACGCCGCATTGGCGCAGGCATCCTCTGCCCTGTCAGAACTGAGCATCAGCGCCATAGAGGCACAGAACTGGACGGCCACACAGATCACATCCCACGCCATCGCCAGGAAGTACCAAATCATCTACGTGGACTACCTGCAGCTGGTGGCCGGGCCGGAGCAGCGCACATACGACCGTGTTTCTGCCGTATCACGAACATTCAAGTTGTTTGCGCCATCGCACCGGATCACAGTAGTCGCCCTGGCCCAGCTGACCCGGCCGGACAAGATCACCAAGAAAGACGGATCCCAGCTGCTGGTACCGCCCACCATGCAGAGCTTCAAGGAGTCCGGGCAGATCGAACAAGACGCCGATGCCGCCTTTCTCTTGTGGGAATCCATCCCGGATGATTACACCAGTCCCAGGCGGTTTAAGCTGGGCAAAAACAAAGAGGGCGAACGTTTCACCGTCACGCTGGAGTTTGACGGAGCCCACCAGTGCATGGTGGAAGAGGCAGAGGATCCCAGCAGAGAAGTTGCACGGAAATATACGGACGCCGGCAAGGCCGCTAAGGCAGTCCGGCGAGCAAATACGGCATCCGGGCAAATGACCATATCGGAACTGCCCAACGAGCCGACACCCTTTGAAAATTGATGGAGGTTTTGCTATGAGAACAATCGCATTACTGAACATGAAGGGCGGTGTGGGTAAGACCACCACCGTGATCAACCTGGCCCATGTACTGACTCACGACTACCATCAGCGAGTGCTGGTGGTGGACTGTGATCCCCAGTGCAATCTGAGTAACTTTTATACAGATCTGGGAGATGAGACCGTCACCGTGGCGGATTATCTCAAATCCACTCAGGAGCCGTTCTGGGAGGATTGCCTCTTAGAGGTGGGCAACGGACTATGGCTTCTGCCGGCGTCGCCCAGCCTGTGGGAGCTGGATCTCGCCTCCCACAAAAATGGAGACAGCAACATCATGTCTCTGCGAGAGCTGATGGAGGTTATTGAGGAGGACAAGGGCATGGATGTCGTCCTTTTTGACTGTCCTCCCGGATTCACTGCAGCGTCCACAGCGGCGCTGATGGCCGCTCAGGAGGTAATCATCCCGGTTCTGATGGATGGTTTCTCCCTGGAGGGCATGGCTGAGATGCTGCATCAGATCACGTCCATGCACCAGGCAAATCCGTCCCTGGAAGTGGGTGGCGTCCTCATCAACCAGTGGCACCGCTCCGCTCCGGTGGTGCAGGCCGAGCAGGTGCTGCGGGCCATGCCGGTACCCGTCTATCACCAGACGATCCGCCGCACCGACAAGGTCCTGGAGAGCACCATGGTCAAAGTTCCTGTGACGGAATACTCCATTGCCAGCTCCGCCGCCCGTGATTATCGGCTGCTGGCGCAGGAGATCTTCGGGGAGGTGCCCACGGATGAGTAAGTTTGACATCGGCGCCTTTGCCGCCAGCCTCAACCAGGCCGTTGCCGGCAGTTCTTCCGACACCCTGCAGATCCAGGCCATTGACATTGACCTTCTGGATAGCCACGAAGGCAATTTTTACGATGTGTCCAATTTGGACACACTTGCCGACTCCATCGCTATGGACGGCCTGCAGCAGCCTGTCGTGGTGATGCCGTCCGCAACCCCCGGCCGCTATACCGTCCTCTCCGGTCACCGGCGCACCGCCGCCATCCGCAAGCTCCTCCAGGAGGATGGGCACCAGCATTTGCGCAGTGTGCCCTGCATCATCCGCCAGTATAAAAGCCAGGCTCTGGCAGAGCTGCAGCTGATCCTGGCCAACTCCACCGCCCGGGTGCTGACCAGCGCAGAAACCATGATGCAGGCCCAGAAGATCGAGGAACTTTTCTACCGGCTGAAAGAAGAGGGCTATTCCTTCCCTGGCCGCATGCGGGATCAGGTGGCCGCCGCCTGCCAGGTCTCCGCCTCCAAATTGGCCAGGCTCAAAGTGATCCAGGACGGACTGATCTCCGATTACATGGATCTTTTCAAAGCATCCAAGCTCCCGGAGAATACTGCTTATATGCTGGCCCGACTCCCGGCAGCGCTGCAGCAGAGAATCCATAAGGTATGTAAGGATCTTCCACCTGCCCGAAACGCCGAACGATTAATTGAGTTGTCCCAATCCGGCGTCTCCTGGAATCCCTCTCTCACCTGTCCGGACGGATCCGACTGCCGGCATGGCGACGCCTTCCTGCGGCATGATTGTGAGACCGGATTTTCTGGAGATTTTTGCAAAGGTGAAACATGCTGTTTGAAGTGCCCACAAGCCAATCGCAACTGGAGCCCATGTGAGCGGATGTGCAGCAAAGCCAAAGCCCTCCGCAAGGATAAGCGGGACGACGAAAAGGAACAGGAGGCCAAAAAGAGAGAATCCGAACAGGTAAAGCGGCGCACGGCCATGCAGGCCAGTGCCCAGCGCCTGGTGGCTGCTGCTGATCAGGCTGGTGTAGACGACAGCGAGAAGATACATACCGGAAGCTATAGCTATTCAATCTCTGTGGGTGATCTCCGGAAATTTGCTGCCGGCGAGTTTGGAGACCGTTATCTCTATGAAAATGAACTGGCCCCGGGGAACATCAGGTATGCTGCTGACATTGCCACCACTCTGGGGTGCAGCGCCGACTACGTCCTTGGCCTGACAGATGAATTATCTCCCAGACAAGCATCAGCACCCGACTGGCAGCGTGGAACTCCTGCGGAAAACGGCTACTACTGGGTTATTTGCACAGACGCCCTCAACTGCGGGAAGCTGGTCTGGTGGGAAGGTGATCACTGGGAGTTCAGCAATATCAAAATGGAAATGAATATCCGGCCCCGGGCCTGGATGAAGTGTTCCGACCTGCCGGCCTGGGCCAAATGGGAACGAAAAGCAATGTGAGGAGGGAGTTACAATGGAAAACACAGATCTTGTCGCCCGCCTGTATAGGCATCATGATGACTTCGGCGAAGGCCGCAGTCAAAACCTCTGCCTGATCTCTCACGACTGCAAAATGGCTGCGGACCGGATCGTCAGTCTGGAAGATCAACTGCGTACCGCCTCATCCTCTGCCCTCCGACAGGCAAGGGTGTCCGGGGCTGTGCATGCTCTGAAACGGCTCCAGGTAAACACAGGATCCCTGGCTTGCCTTGGGTGCGGATATGAGCACCAGTGCAGCACCCGGGGCTGCGCCATCATCCGGGAAGCAGTAGATCTGCTGGATGTGTCCAAATCGGACACATGAACAGGAGGTTAGTTATGGCTGAATTAAGGATTGATATAGAGGCATCTGCCCAGAAGATCATCAGCAAGATAGAGGAGCGGTTTGGCATTCCAGCCGAACGCCTTTTAGAGCTTGTCCAAGCTGACCGGGATGGGCGGTGCGTGGTGTTGCCGTGCAAGATTGGTGATACTGTTTTCCAGGTAGATGCGGAAAGAATTTACGAAATGCAGATCCAAAAAATAATTTATGCCTGCGGCCACATCGCTTTCGGTGATGACACAATCGGTAAATATGTATTCCTCACCCGTGAAGCCGCCGAGGCTGCACTGAAAGAGGTCGGTCTCCAGAAATAGTCGTGGATGTGTCCAAATCGGACACGCAGGCATAAAACAGCCCGCCAGAGGAAAATCTCCTCTGGCGGGGTCTCCGCTACTTTCTCCAATCCCTGTATTTGCCGGATTTTACTCTTTTGTCTGCTGGCGGCTGTGCATCTGCCGGGATGATCCAGTTCCTCCCCACCTTCATGGCCGGGATGCGGCCATCCCGAATCAGCTTACGCACAGCCCCGGTATCTTTCCCATGCAGCGTAGCCCATTCTGTCACCGACAGGAATTTATTTTCCATTGTGTGTCGCCTCCCAAATGTCAAACCCACCTACCATGATGGTCAAAGCAAACGTGGTGTAATGCAGCCATGTAAACCCATGTTCCAGTGCATATACCAGATTTAAGAGGGCCAACAGATATAACGGGGCATTACGGAATTTTTTCTTATTGCTCATAGCGTTATGATGGGGTATAATGTTTTTGAGGAGGGGGAGGTTTCCCTCCCCCAAGTCTCAGCCCTTGAGCATCTGGTAGATAGCTGTGGCGATGGTTGCTATGTATGCAAACATCTCAAGAACCACTCGCACAGTTTCCAGTTTGCTCTTGGGCTTTTTCTTTTTTACCCCATTCCTTTCACCTCCTTTCTGATATAATAATATCACGATATCGGGAAAATGTCAACAGCAAAACACAAAAAAATTAAGAAAATTTTGAGGTAACTGCCTGTGGCAAGAGCAATTAAGCATATCAAGGCCGGGATCCTGCATATTGAAGTGCTTGGCCAGATCCCAGAGCCAGGCGAACGAAAACGCCGAGCAGCCAGGTGCCGCAGCACTTCCGCCGCTCAAGCATTTTACAATGCAAAAGCCAGCTGGCGAGAGCTGGAGCTGATGATCGCAGCCAACTTCGCCGCCAGCGATTGGGTGATCACCTATACCTATGACAACGCACATTTGCCCAGCTGCCGGGAGGAAGCCAGCAAAGAACTGCAGAAATATTTTCGCCGGCTGCGCACCGCCCGGCGAAGGCGGGGAGATGACCTGCTGTATATCTATAATATCGAGGGCTACCATGGCAGCGAAGGCCAGGACGGATATATTTCTGCCGGCCCTCTGGAGGACAGGCGGATCCATCATCATGTAATCCTCAATGGGTGCGGCCCGGGAGATCTGGATGAGCTGCGAAGTCTTTGGCGTGGCGGCGGCTATGTCAGGGCAGAGCGGTTGGATATCCACTATTACCGGGAGCTTGCAAAGTATATGACCAAAGAGGCCCGGGAGTTTGGTACCCCTCGCCCCGGAGAACGTACATGGAGAGCGTCCCGCAATCTGCAAAAGTATGAAGTGGAGTATGAAGAGCTCCGCAGCAGCGTCACTCTGGCCCCGCCGCCTGGCGCCATGGACTACCAATCCTTTGCCGAGCAAAACCCGTACGGCTATGCGCAGTGCATTGGTGCCAGGTATCTGCTCTATGAAGAGCCTCCTGCTCGCTCATATACATACGCAGGCCGCAGATCTCCAGCGCGCCCCTTACATTTTCAACCTTGAAACAAATCTTAATAATCGAACCGAGGTGTAGAAAATATGGATCAGATATTGCAAAGCGCTCGTCATCGTGATACCCTATCGGTAGATGATGGGACGTTGATCGTACAGGACGGATGGATCGTCTGCCCAGTATGTAAGCGTGGCAAGCTGCTCAAGCTGCTGCCCACCACCATCATCCGAGATCTCCCAGTCAAGTGCAAGCGCTGCGGCCAGATCTCAAAACTGAACACAGCTGTGCCTGAGCCCGAGTCCCGAGAGACCAGCGCCTGAGCCTGATAGACCCCCACAAGGAGTGTGTCGTGGCCCAGGCGCTTTTGTTTTTGCCTGGAGGTGATAGCCCAGGGACAAGGGCATCGGGCCACGATCAGGAGGAGTATGCAGGAATTTGCCAAAGCATTCTACAAGTCCAAGGCCTGGCAGCGCACACGGCAGGCCTACGCATCCAGTGTCGGCGGCTTGTGCGAGGAGTGCCTGCGCCGTGGCCTATATCGTCCCGGAGAGATCGTACATCACCGGCAAGCGCTGACGCCGGAGAATATCCTTGACCCGGCAGTCAGCCTTGCCTGGTCTAACCTGGAGCTGCTTTGCCGGGATTGCCACGGTGCTGCACACGGCAGTCCACGGCGCTACAAGGTGGACGCATTTGGGCGGATCACCACACGATGACCTCCCCCCTGTTCCGCCTTTTTGCTGTGCCCTGGGAGACCGAACCGTGGGGGTAAACTTTCCCCTCTCAGGCGCACAGACCCCCTCCGCACGCGAACCAATTCAAACGTGCAGCCAAAATTCAGTCAAAGGAGGTGCAATTTTGGCCAGAAAACTTACGGAAAAATCTGAGATCCGGCGGCTGAATCAGATTTATGCCGGGCTGCCGCCCAACCAGTTTGCAGTGGCCCAGGGGCTGATTATCCAGGCCGCCAGGCTGCGTGTCCGGCTGGATCAGCTGTGGGCTGATATCCAGGAGAACGGGGAAACGGAGCTTTTCTCCCAGAGCGATAAAACGGAGCCCTATGAGAAGAAGCGGGCCGTGGCGGAGCTGTTCACGGCCACCGACAAAAACTACCAGAGCATTATCAAGCAGCTCAATGAGCTGACGCCTCCCAGTTCCGGCAAAGGTAAGCTGTCTGAGCTGATGCGTGATGGATAATTACATCCTGACATACTACCAAGCCATCCAGGACGGCAGCATCGTGGAGGGCCGCTGGATCCGGCTTTTCTATGAGCGGATCGTGGACGGGCTGCAGCGTCAGGAGTTCTTCTTCGATGCCAAGAAGGCAAGCCGTGCCATTCGCTTCATCGAGACATTTTGCCACCACTGCGAAGGCCGGTCAGATCTCCTGAAGCTGGAACTGTGGCAAAAGGCGGCGGTATTTGTGATCTTCGGTATCGTTGGCCCTGACGGCCTACGGCAGTTCCGGGAAGTGGTCATCGTGGTAGCCCGGAAAAACGGCAAGAGCCTTTTTGCCGCTGCCATCATAGCCTACTGCGCATTCTTGGACGGCGAATACGGTGCCAAGATCTACTGCGTGGCCCCCAAGTTGGAGCAGGCCGATCTGGTATACTCGGCATTCTGGCAAACGGTTCAAAGCGAGCCGGAGCTGGCGGCGCTGATCAAACGCCGGAAATCTGATTACTACATCGAGAGCACCAACAGCGCCGTCAAGAAGCTGGCCTTTAATGCCAAAAAGGCGGATGGCTTCAACCCTCACCTGACCGTATGCGATGAGATCGCCAGCTGGCCGGGCGACCAGGGCCTGAAACAGTATGAAGTCATGCGTTCCGCTCTCGGCGCCAGGAAGCAGCCGCTGATCCTATCCATCTCCACCTCCGGATATGTCAACGAGGGCATCTATGATGAGCTCATCAAGCGCAGCACACGCTACCTGCTGGGGGACAGCAAGGAGCGCCGGCTGGCGCCACTGCTCTACATGATCGACGACATACAGAAGTGGAACGACATCAACGAGCTGCGCAAGTCAAACCCAAACCTGGGCGTGTCCGTATCCGTGGACTACCTGCTGGAGGAAATCGCCATCGCAGAAGGCAGCCTCTCCAAAAAAGCGGAGTTTTTGACCAAGTACTGCAACATCAAGCAGAACAGCTCCCAGGCGTGGCTCTCGGCCCAGGCCGTGGATCAGTCCGGTGGAGATGCGCTGCGGCTGGAGGATTTCCGGGGCTGCTACTGTGTGGGCGGCATCGACCTCTCCCGCACCACAGACCTCACCGCCTGCGGCGTCATCATTGAGCGCAGCGGCCGGCTTTACGTCTTTGCCCGGTTTTTCCTGCCGGCAGAACGCATCCAGGAAGCCACCGCCCGGGACGGCTTGCCATATGCCGCCTATGTGCAGCGGGGGCTCTTGGTCCCATCCGGCGACAATTTTGTGGATTACCACGATTGCCTTGCCTTTTTCCGGCAGCTGGTAGAAGAGTATGAGATCTATCCCCTCAAGATCGGATATGACCGCTATACCGCCCAGTACCTGGTGCAGGAATTGAAAGCATATGGCTTCCACGTGGACGATGTATTCCAGGGCTTTAATCTGACGCCGGTGATCCGGGAGACAGAGGGCCTCATGCGTGACGGCGTATTTGCCATCGGGGACAATGACCTTCTGAAGGTCCACCTGCTGGATGCCGCCCTCAAAACGGAGGCAGAGAGCGGCCGCAGCAAGCTGGTGAAATTGTCTCCGGCCGCACACGTGGACGGCGCCGCCATGCTGCTGGATGCCATGACCGTGCGGCAAAAGTATTATGCAGAAATCGGCGAGCAGCTGAAGAATGGAGGATGATGTGGGACTTTTCGATAAGATTTTCAAGCGGCCGGCACCGGCGGGAGATCTCCAGGGCTTTTTCCGCACCCTGACGGCTTACACCCCGGTTTTCACGACCTGGGGCGGCCAGATCTATGAGAGCGAGCTGGTGCGCTCTGCCATCAACGCAAGAGCGACGCATATCAGCAAGCTGTCCATCCAGATACAGGGATCTGCCAGGCCTAAGCTGCAGACCAGGCTGCGTTCCGGCCCCAACGAATGGCAGACATGGGGACAGTTCCTGTACCGGCTCTCCACCATCCTGGACGTCAACAACACGGCCTTCATCGTCCCGGTGCAGGACTATGACGGCGAAACCACCGGTCTTTTCCCGGTGCTGCCCACACAATGCGAGCTGGTCCAGTATGGCGGCGAGCCCTGGCTGCGCTACCAGTTCCAGGCTGGGCAATACGCCTCCATTGAGATGCGCTCCTGCGGGATCCTGACCAAATTCCAGTATGAGGATGACTTCTTCGGCGACAGCAATTTGGCATTGCGGCCCACCATGGAACTCATCAACATCCAGAATCAGGGCATTGCCGAAGGCGTCAAGAGCGCCGCAACATTCCGCTTTATGGCAAGGCTCAATAACTTCACCAAGCCGGAGGACCTGGCCAAGGAGCGCAAGCGCTTCACGGCAGAGAATCTGTCCGGCGGATCCGGCGGCGTGCTTCTGTTCCCCAATACCTACAGCGACATCCAGCAGATCAAGAGCAGCCCCTTTGTGGTGGATGCCGCCCAGATGGAGAGCATCCGGCAGAACGTTTTCGACTACTTCGGAGTGAATGAGGCGGTGATCCAGAACAAGGCCTACGGCGACGCATGGTCCGCATTCTATGAGGGTGCCATTGAGCCCTTTGCCATTCAGCTCTCCGATGTGGTGACAAAGATGCTGTTCAGCGATCGGGAACGGGCAGCCGGCGCCCTGGTGATGGCCACCGCCAACCGGCTGCAGTACATGAGTAACGCAGAGAAGCTCAACGTGTCGGCTCAGATGGCTGACCGTGGGATCATGAACCGGGATGAGATCCGGGAGATCTGGAATTTGCCGCCGCTGCCGGATGGCCAGGGGCAAGCCTATACCATCCGAGGCGAGTATTATCTGCTGGGTCCCAACGGGACGGTAACAAAGAAAGGAGATGATCTGACCAGTGGAATTGACCAATAAAGCGCTGCAGCGTCTGGCAGACGGACGGGAATACCGCTCCATGACCATGACGGTGCGTGCTGCTGAGACAGAGGACCAGGGCATGATCGTGGAGGGCTATGCCACCACATTCATGCAGCCCTATCTCCTCTATGACGGCCGGGCCTACAAGGTGTTTGAGCAGGTATCCCCTGCAGCCTTTGCCCAGTGCGATATGTCCGACGTGATCATGCAGTACGACCATGAGGGACGGGTGTTTGCCCGGACCCGCAACAGCACTCTGAGCCTGTCGGTAGATGCCATTGGGCTGAAGGTGACGGCAGATCTGTCCGGCACCGATATTGGCCGCCAGCTCTATCAGGAGATCAAGGGCGGCTATACCGACAAAATGTCCTTTGGCTTTGTGGTAGCAGAGGATCAGCGCAGCGAGGTGGTGGACCACGAGACCAACGTGGAGATCGTCACCCGCACCATCACGAAAATCAAGAAGCTGTACGACGTCAGTGCCGTGTCCATCCCGGCCAACGACATGACGTCGATCAGTGCCCGGAGGTGGGCCGACGGAGCGATCGGCGCCATCGAGGCGGAGCGACTTTCCCGGGCGAATAAAATCAAAAAAATCAAATTGTTACTGGAGGTATGACATGAATCGCAGAGAAGAAATTGAAGCCCGTCTGGCCGCCATCCGGGCAGAGCTGGACACCGACGGCGCAGACATCGATGCCCTGACGGAGGAAGTGCGCACCCTGAAGGCCGAGCTGCAGGAGCTGGATAAGGCCGCCGAAAAACGTGCCGCCCTGCGTGCTACCGTGGCAGCCGGTGCCGGCATGGTCGTCCGCACCTTTGGCCAGTCCACCGAAGATCACCCCTACGGCATCGACACCGAGGAATATCGCACCGCCTGGCTCAAGCACCTGCAGCGCCGTGAGCTTACTCCGGCAGAGCAGCGGGCCTTTACCGTGTCCGGCGGTGCCATCTCCAAGCTGGTGGTCAATGACATCCTGAGTGTGGTACGTGACCATGCCCCGCTGATGGAGCGCATCAGCATGGTTTACAGCGGCGCCAAGATCACCTATTACGTGGAAGGCACCAACACGGCTGCTGCCGATCACACGGAAAACGCCACCATCAGCCCGGCGGCTGATACGGTGACTGCTGTGGAGCTCTCCCCTGCCGAGATCGTCAAGATGGTGCAGGTATCTGATGCCGCCCAGCAGATGAGTGTGCCGGTGTTCAACAGCTGGCTGTCCC
>CALWXA010000076.1 GCA_944385395.1 uncultured Oscillospiraceae bacterium
CCTCCTCCAGCCGCTGCTGGCTCCGGGCAAGTTTTTCCCGCATCGGGCAGCTCCTTACTGATCCAGCAAAGCCCTCACGGCCTGGAGGAACTTATCCCGCCAGAACTCGTAGCCCACATCGTCCACCCGCAGCGAGCAGGCAAGAGCATGGGGCTTGGCGATATAGCCGTCCATCTGCTCATAGATCTCCTCGTACCGCCGCTGGCAGCCCCGGGTCAATACATAGGCGGTCTCCGGCAGCTCCAGGCCCCGGCGCTTGAGCAGTGCCCGGATCACGCTGGAGCAGCGGCCGGCCCATACCGGCGTACCCACGATCACCAGACGGTATTCCTCCAGAGGCCGCTGGGTCTCAAAGGGCTGCAGGGGCCGGGTAGAGGTACGCATGGCCTCCATGCCCGAGCGCAGGTATCCTTTCCATCCGCTGCGGTCCTGCCCATCGGTGATCTCCACCAGCTCGGCATCCAGCGCACCGGCAATGTCCTCCATGGCCTGCCGGGTCTTGCCGCTGCGGGAGTAGTAAATGCACAAAACATCTTTCATATGCCTTCTCCTATTCCTCCAGCTGCAGGGAAAGCTCCTCCCAGCGGCTCATTTCCTCCGCCAGGCGGGCTTCCGTCTCCTGCTTCTGGATGTATACTTCATTGAGCTTCTCAGCGTCGCAGGCCACCTGGGCCATCAGCTCGTCCAGCCGCTGGCACTCCGCCTCCAGCTTACCGATCCCCGTTTCGCAGATGGTCAGCTGCCGGCGCAGGGCCTGCTTTTCCCGTCCGCCTCGGGGCGGGCGGGTGTCGCCCTTCTTTACCGGACGCACCGGCTGAGGCGCACGCTCCTGCTCCTTCATGGCCCGGTAGCGGGCAAAGCCCATGGGATAGTCACGGATCACGCCGTCCTGAATCTCCCAGATCCGGGTGGCAAAGCGGTTGATAAAATACCGGTCATGGGACACGAACAGCAGCGTGCCGTCAAAGGCTTCCACCGCCTCCTCGATCCATTCCCGGGAAGCGATGTCCAGATGGTTGGTAGGCTCGTCCAGGATCAGGAAGTTGATCTGCTGATCCATGAGCATGCACAGCTTCAAGCGGCTGCGCTCACCGCCGGAGAGGACGGACACGCTTTTGAACACGTCCTCCCCCCGGAACTCATAGGCCGCCAGCCGGTTCCGGGCGCTCTGGGGCGTTATGTCCTTTTTGGCGTAGAGCATGGTGTCCACCAGATTGCGCTGGGGATCGTCAAAGGTAATGATCTGGGGAAGGTACGCCGTGCATACGGCGGGACCCATGCGGATGGAGCCGGTATCCGGCTTCTCCTGCTGCATGATCATGCTCAGCAGCGTGGTTTTGCCGGTGCCGTTGTCGCCCAGCAGGGCGATGCGCTCACCGCCTCCTACCCGGAGGGTCACATCCGAAAAGAGGGTGCGGTCCCCGAAGGACTTCCCTACCCCTTTGAGCAGCAGCACATCGTCACCGTGGAACTCCCGGCTTTCAAACCGGGCCTCCATCTTCCGCTCTGTGGTGGGCTTGTCGGTGGTGCGCATCCGTTCGATGCGTTTTTCCATGGAAAAGGCCCGCTTGTGCAAGGCGTCGTTGCCCATAAAAGCCCAAAGGTGCAGCTTCTCCGCCGCCGCTTCCAGCTGCTGGATCTTGGCCTGCTCCTTGAGATACTGCTTCATGCGCTCCTGATAGCGCCGCTCCTTCTCAATGGCATAGAAGCTGTAGTTGCCGCTGTAAAATTCCGCTTTGCCGTCCAGCACCTCAATGATACGGGTAACGGTGCGGTCCAGAAAATACCGGTCATGGGAGATGGCCACCACCGTGCCGTGGAACCGGCGCAGGTACTCCTCCAGCCACTCCGTGGCCTGGAGATCCAGGTGGTTGGTAGGCTCGTCCAGCAGCAGGATATCCGTATCCTCCAGAATGAGACGGCCCAGGTTCACCCGAGTCTTTTCCCCGCCGGAGAGGTCGTCAAAAAGCCGCTGGCGCATATCTGCATCGATGCTCAGACCGTTGGCCACCTTATTCACCGCCGTTGCGGTATCGTAGCCGCCCAGGGCCTCGAACCGCTCGTTCAGCGCTCCATAGCGCCGCAGCAGCGATTCGTCGCTCTCCCCCTGCTCCATCCGGGCCGCCAGAGCTTCCATCTCCTCTTTCAGACGGAACATCCGCTCAAAAGCGGACTGCAGCACGTCCTCCACGGTATACCCCGCCGGGAATACCGGGATCTGGGAAATGAGGCCCACCCGACGGCCCGGCGCCACCTGCACCTGACCGTCATCATAATCCAGCTCCCCGGTGAGGATCCGGAACAGGGTGGTCTTGCCGGCTCCGTTCTTGCCCAGCAGGCCCACCCGTTCCCCCTCGTGGATCTGGAAGCTGAGGCCATCCAATATCTTTTTTTCCAGGTCAAAGGACTTGACCAGTCCCGTTACAGTGATATCTGTCATGAATCGATTTGTTCCAATTCCTCTGCGATTTTGCCGAACTCCATGGAATGAGAGGCCTTCACCAGCACCGTGGTACCGGTTGTGAACAGCTGCCGCACCGTATCCATGGCCTCCGCCACGGTGTCAAAATGCACCGCCTTGGCTCCGGCGCCCTGGGCGATCTGGGCCGCCTTGGGCCCGATGGCCACCACCGTATCCACATCCAGCTGTGCCGCCAGACGGCCTACGGAGAGATGGGCATCATAGGATACCTCACCCAGCTCACCCATGTCCCCCAGCACCGCCACCTTGTGGGCCGAAGGACTGCCTGCCAGGATCTGCAGGGCAGACGCCATGGCCTGGGGATTGGCATTGTAGCAATCATCCACCAGCAGCCGATCCCCCGGCAGCTTCACCCGGCGCATCCGGCGCCCGGTGGTGAGATATGCTGCTGCGCCCTCCACGATCTCCTGGTGGCTCAGACCCAGGTGCTCGCCGATGGCCACGGCCATGGAGGCCGGATAGATCATATATTCTCCCGGTGACGGGATGGCAAGCTGATACACGTCTTTTGAGGTGGTGACGGTGCAGTCCATCCCCTCCATGCCCCGCTGCCGGATGTCCGTTACACGTACATCGCAGCCGTCGCTCTTGCCGCAGCGCACCGTGGCAAAGGGCAGAGACAGCGTGTTGAGGAGCGCATCGTCGCCGTTGAGCACCGCCAGGCCGCCGGGCTGCAGAAAATCGAAGATCTCGCTTTTGGCCCGGAGCACCCCCTGGCGGGTATTGCCCATGTTTTCAATGTGGGCGTCGCCGATGTTGGTGACCACCGCCACCGTGGGCCGTACCGCCGGTCCCAGATACGTCAGGTCGCCGAACCCGTCGATGCCGGTTTCGATCACCGCCGCCCAGTGTTCCCGCTCCAGGCCCAAGAGGGTCAGAGGGGTGCCGATCTCGTTGTTGAGATTGCCCTGGGTCTTCAGCACGGTGTCGTGGCGGCCCAGAACAGCAGCGATCATCTCCTTAGTGGTGGTCTTGCCGGCGCTGCCGGTGACTTGGATCACCGGCAGGTCAAAAAGACCCCGGTACCACGCCGCCAGATCCCGCAGTGCCAGCTTGGTGTCCGGCACCCGGATATAGAATTTTCCCGGCAGATAATGATCTACGTCCCGGGCGATGAAACACCCGGCAGCGCCGTTTTCCAGAGCCTGATCCAGATAGTCATGGGCGTCGAACCGCTCTCCCACCAGGGGGATGAACAGCTCACCTTCCGCCTTGCGGCGGCTGTCGGTGCTGACGCCGCAGACGGTTTCCGCCCCGGTCTGTACCAAAGTGCCGCCTGCGGCACGGCACAGATCCGTCACCTTGCAGTCCATCATGCCCGTTCCGCCTTTCTGGCCTTCAGGGATTCCAGGGCCACCGTTTCGCAAAGGTCGGCATAGCTCATGCCCACCGCTGCCGCCTCCTTGGGCACCAGGCTGGTGGGGGTCATGCCGGGCAGGGTATTTACCTCCAGGCACCAGGGCCGGTTCTGCTCATCCACCAGGAAATCCGTACGGGAATATACCGCCAGGCCCAGCGCCCGGTGGAGCTTCAAGGCCAGGCGCCCCATCTCATGCCATACGGAGTCCTGGATCTGGGCCGGGCAGATCTCCTGGGCGCCGCCCTTCTGATACTTGGACACATAGTCGAAATACGCCTCACCGGGGATGATCTCCACCGCCGGCAGGTACCGCTCACCCAGCACCGCCACCGTCAGTTCCCGGCCCCGGATCTTCTTTTCCACAATGATATGGTCACCATAGGCCAGCAGCTTTTCCAGTGCGGCCGCCAGCTCCTCCTTGGTGTCCGGCAGCTCTACGCCGATGGAGCTGCCGCCGTTGATGATCTTCACGGCACAGGGCACTTCCAGCTCCTCCGTCAGACGGGGGATATCCTCCCGACTGTAGCGCACCTCCCGCCAGGGGGCCGTGGGGATACCCTCAGCGTCCATGAAGCGCTTGGTCACCGCCTTGTCCATGGCCATGCCGCTGCCCAGATAGCCCGAGCCGGTATAGGGTACTCCCAGCAGGTCCAAAGCGGCCTGGATACGGCCGTCCTCGCCGCACTCGCCGTGGAGGGCCAGGAACACCAGATCTGCCAGAGCACACAGCTCCAGCACGTTTTTGCCCAGCTTGGACGGGCTCTGATCCCGGCGGCTGCGGCGCACTGCCGTCAGATCCGGCTCGGTACCGGAAACATGCACGTCGCTGCACCGGCCGTCCGGGGCATCGAACACCGACGCCAGATCGCCCTCATAATCTTCCAGACCCAGGAACATATCCACCAGAACGGCCTTGTGTCCCTTTTCCCGCAGCGCACGGCACACACCGGTACCGCTGACCAAAGATACATTGCGCTCTGTACTCAGACCGCCTGCCAGAACCACGATTTTCATTGCGCACCTCACTGTCTCCCCCTGCCGCAGCAGCGGGCAGCACATTTTTTACCTAATTTATCAGCATAGCATTATATCACACACCGCTTGCAAATACAACCAGAACCACGGCAAAAGCCCCTCTGCGTCCGGCGGACGCAGAGGGGCCCTGTATACACTTTATCGCAGCCATTCCGGCAATGTCCGGCTGCGGATACCGCTGACCACGCCCATACACAAATACAGCGTCACAATGGACGATCCGCCATAGCTGAAAAAGGGCAGCGTCAGACCGATCACCGGCAGCACGAACAGGCACATACCCACGTTGGAGATGGTCTGGAAGATCAGCGTGCCTGCCACGCCTACGCAGACATAGGACTCCAGCGGGCACCGGGCCCGGGAGGCGATCATCACGCAGCGGATGACGATGGCACCCAGCAGGATCAGCACCAGGAGACAACCCAGCATACCCAGCTCCTCGCCGATGGCGGAGAAGATAAAGTCCGTGTGGCGGAAGGGCAGGCTCCAGCTGAATTCGCTCTGGGTCTGGGTACCGTTGAAAAGGCCCTGACCGGTGATGCCGCCGCCGCCCAGGGTCAGGAGGCTTCGGGTCTGATGCCAGCCCACACCCCGGGGGTCCAGGGAATGGTCAAAAAGGATCAGGAACCGATCCCGCATATAGTCCGGGATCTTACCCATCTCCCACAGGGCATAGAAGGCAAAAGCGCCGCCGCAGATCCCCGCCACGAACCACCGCAGTGCCACACCGGCGGCAAAGCACATGCAGGCAAAAGCAAAGATATACACCAGTGCGCTGCCCATGTCCGACGAGATCACATAGTAAAGTCCCACCAGTCCCAGCAGATGACCACCCAGCATGGCCACGGAGGATACGGACTTCAGGTCTTTGTTCTCCTTGAGCCACACCAGCTGCTTGGCCAGCAGCAGGATAAAGGTCACCTTTACGATCTCCGCCGGCTGGATGTCCACCGGGAAGCCGGGAATGCTCAGCCAGGCCAGGTTGCCGTTGGACTCGGCGCCCAGGGGCGTTTTCAAAAGCAGGAAAAAGACCACGTTGAATACGGCGATCCACTTCCATTTTTTCAGTATCACCGTCACGTCCACCAGGGATACCAGGAAATACAGCACGATGCCGATGATCCAGGCTGCCAACTGCACCACCACGTAGCGGGGGGTATTCATATAGTTTGTGGCGCTGGCGATCATCACCAGTCCGTAGGCGGTAGCGGCGCAGCAAAGCCCCAGCAGCACCAGATCGGCCTGCCGGATGATATCGCCTATGAGATCCAGTCCGCGTCGCAGCATGTTTTTGCTCCATTTCCTCTTTTGTGGTATGTGTTAGTGTACCACAGGAAGTTTTTCCTGTAAACACAGCGGGCAGTCTTTTCTTTTTCTTTTTGTCGTGGTATAATATGACGATTTTACAGAGAATCGGAGGTGTCGCCCTTGGAATATCTGTCCCACAGCAGCGCCGAGACGGAGGCGCTGGGCCGACAGCTGGCCGTCCGGCTCCAGCCGGGCATGGTGGTGGCCTTCCGGGGCGGACTGGGCATGGGCAAGACCGCCTTTACCCGAGGTCTGGCCCGTGGTCTGGGGTATACCGGCCACGTCACCAGCCCCACCTTTACCATCGTCAATGAATATGAGGGCCCCGTGCCGCTGTTCCATTTTGATATGTACCGCCTGGCAGACGCCGATGCCCTCTTTGACATCGGCTGGGAGGATTATCTGGACCGGGGCGGCGTGTGTGCCGTGGAGTGGAGCGAAAACGTGGCGGAGGCTCTGCCGCCGGACACCGTCTATGTCACCATCCGGCCCCACGAAGCCCATGACGACTGGCGCTATATCACCATTACAGGAGGCTGCCATGAAGATCCTCGCCCTTGAAACCTCTGCCAAAAGCGTATCCGTGGCGGTGACGGAGGATGACCGGGTACTGTGCAGTGCCTATCAGAATACGGGGCTTACCCACAGCCGCACCCTGATGCCGCTGCTGGAGGGTATGCTGACGCCTGCCGGCCTGACCCTTTCGGATATTGGCCTCATTGCCGTGGCTCACGGCCCCGGATCCTTTACGGGTCTTCGCATCGGGGTATCCGCCGCCAAGGGCCTGGCCTGGGCCCGGGAGCTGCCCTGCTGCGGCGTATCCACCCTGGAAGCCATGGCCCAGAACCTGCGTCATATGGACGCCACGGTGATCTGTGCCATGGATGCCCGGCGCAATCAGATCTATAACGCCGTGTTCCGCTGCAGCGGCGGAACGATCCAGCGTGTCACGGAGGACCGTGCCATTGCCCTGAGCCAGCTGGCCCAGGAGCTGCAGGGAGACGAAACGGAGAAAATCGTCCTTGGCGATGGTGCCGGACTGTGCTATACTTATTTGTTGGAACAGGGCATTTCCTGCCGCATGGCTCCGGCCCATCTGGTGATGCAGAACGCCGTGGGGGTGGCCATGGCCGCCCGGGAGCTGGCGGCGGTGGGAAAGACCGTGTCCGCCCAGGCTCTGGCGCCGGTATATCTGCGGCTGAGTCAGGCGGAGCGGGAACGGCTGGCCAAGGGCCTGCCTCTGACGGCTCAGTGACCTTTTTCATCACGCATTCTGAAAACCCATTTCACATAAAAGGAGAATCGCCATGTTTAACGAGAAAGTACACGTGATGACCCATCCCCTGGTGGCCCACAAGCTCACCATCATGCGGGATAAGAACACCAGCGTCAAGGATTTCCGGGAACTGGTATCCGAGGTGGGCATGCTCATTACCTATGAGGCCACCCGGGATCTGCCCCTGACCACCAAGGAAGTGGAGACCCCCATCTGCAAGGCAGAGATGCCTACCCTGGCAGGCAAGAAGTTTGCGGTGGTTCCCATTCTCCGGGCAGGTCTGGGTCTGGTGGACGGCGTACTGCGTCTGGTTCCCTCTGCCCGTGTGGGCCATATCGGCATGTACCGGGACGAGGAAACGCTGCAGCCCCACGTGTACTTCTCCAAGATGCCCAAGGACGTGGCGGAGCGTGATGTGATCATCGTCGATCCCATGCTGGCCACCGGCGGCAGCGCCGTGGCCGCCATCACCGAGATGAAGCGCCGTGGCTGCCAGAACATCAAGCTCATGGTGCTGGTGGCCGCCCCCGAAGGCATCGCCGCCGTGCAGAAGGATCACCCCGATGTGGACATCTACTGCGGCGCTGTGGATGAGGGCCTCAACGAGCGGGGTTATATCGTCCCCGGCCTGGGTGATGCCGGCGACCGGATCTTCGGCACCAAGTAAAAGTCATGGCTTTTCCTGTGGGAGACGCAGCTGCGTCTCCCACTTTTTCCGTTTTGCACGATTTTCTCTTGCAAACACAAAGCCATTCTTGTATTATTAAGCAAAATCAATATTATTGATATTTAGAGAACAAGTCAAACTTCTGAAGGGTGGAAATTGATTATGAGTGTTAAGAATATGTTTTTCCGTGAAGGATATCCAAAGAAACCCGGAGAATCGAAGAAAGAAAAAGAGGTATTTACTTCATGGGACACGGCATATGTTTCATGGTATAATTTTTTATGTGTGTTCCTTTGGATTCCGTTCGCTTTTGGAATAATCAGAACCATTATCAATCTTAGTGAATGGGGTGGAATTCCGAACGGAATTTTATTACCGGTTTTTTTGTATGACAATTTTTCCAGAATTTTCATTGTGGTCGCGTCATTCCTTGCGGTTATGGGATTACGTAAAAAGATGTGGTCGGGTGTTATCTGGTTCTTCATTTATGTTTGCTCTGTAAATATGATCAATATCATCAATGGAATAATTATCTCGCTTGTATATGCAGCATCAGGAATCGACTATTCGGATCCGAAAACCAGTGCCGGCGCAATATTCGGATACGTTTTGTTTACTTTACTGTTTTGTGTACCAAACTGGATTTATTTTTCCAAACGGCGCCCTTTATTCTTACCATATTTCAATACGGTCAATACGGCAACCTCTGAGAAAACGGTAGAGCAAAATGTTCAGCGTCAAAGCAATCAGACTTATCGAGTCTGCCCAAACTGCGCCAATCTATTTCCATCTGATCAAGATGTCTGCGAATGTGGCTTTATTTTTTTCCAAAAATAATGAGCATCATCGTTGATATCAAGTACAATACTCTGTGCAACGCTTAAACTCTTAAAGCTACAAACCAGGAGATGCGGATGCATCTCCTGGTTTTCTATTTTGCACGATTTTCTCTTGCAAACAACCGCCCTTTCTTGTATAATAACACCACAAATCCATGCCGGCAGCTGTAAGGAAGTGGTTCGCCCACGGGCTGCTCTTCCCCGCTCCGGCCCCTTCATGCTTCAGATCTCCCCGCCGGAGCTTTGAAGCATTTTTTGCTATCCGCCCCCAATCGTGGAAAGGAGGACACGCCATGTATCTCATCACCAACGGACGGCTCATCACCCGTGACCCCCAGGGCTGCGGCTACTACCCACAGGGTGCCGTGGCCTTTGACGGTACCACCATCACCGATGTGGGTACGGAAGCGGAACTCCGGGCCAGATACCCCAAGGCCCGGATCCTGGACGCTCAGGGCGGCGTCATCATGCCCGCTTTCATCAACGCCCATACCCACATCTATTCCGCCCTGGCCCGTGGTCTCAGCATTGCAGGCAACAATCCCACCAATTTCTATGAGGTGCTGGACGGCACCTGGTGGGCCATCGACCGGTGCCTGACCCTGGAGGGTACCCGTGCCAGTGCCCGGGCGCTGATGATCGACTGCATCAAGCAGGGCGTCACCACCATCTTCGACCACCACGCCTCCTATGCCCAGATCCCCGGCTCCCTCTTCGCCATCGCCGAATGCGCCAAAGAGCTGGGCATCCGCTCCTGCCTGTGCTATGAGGTCTCCGACCGGGACGGGGAGGAAAAATGCCTGGAGGCCATCGCCGAAAACGAATCCTTCATCAGCTGGTGCGCCAAGGAACAGGATCCCATGCTGGCGGCCATGTTCGGCGGCCACGCCCTCTTTACCCTGTCCGACCGCACCTTTGAGCGGATGGTGGCGGCCAACAACGGTCGTACCGGCTATCACATCCACGTCTCCGAGGGCATGAACGACGTGTACGACAGCCTCCGCAATTACGGCCGCCGTCCGGTGCAGCGTCTGCAGGACCACGGCATCCTGGGCGAAAAGACGGTGCTGGGCCATTGCATCCATGTCAACCGCGCCGAGATGGAACTCATCGCCGAAACCGGCACCATGGTGGTGAATAACCCGGAGTCCAATATGGGCAACGCCGTGGGCATCTGCCCGGTGCTGCAGCTCCATGAGCACGGCGTGCTCCTGGGCATGGGCACCGACGCCTATACCAACGACATGCTGGAATCCCTGAAGGTAGCCCTCTGCTCCCAGCGTGCCAACGCCTGCCTGCCCAATGTGGCCTGGGGCGAAGTGACCCAGATGCTCTTTGCCAACAATCCCCGGATCGCCGCCCGGTACTTCCCCCAGGAGCTGGGGGTACTGCGTCCCGGCGCCGCCGCCGATATCATTGTCATGGACTACCGCCCCTATACCCCCTTCTCCGATGAGAACATCGACGGCCATATGCTCTTTGGCATGACGGGCCGCCAGTGCCAGACCACGGTGGCCGCCGGACGGGTACTGATGTACCAGCGGCAGCTGGTGGATCTGGATGAGGAGGCAGAAAACGCCCATATCCTGGAAGCCGCCAAGGAGCTGTGGGGCGCACTGAACCACCGCAGCTACTGATGAGAAAGGAGCATCGCCATGTCTGAACGTATGACCCCCCTGCCCATCCGCTCTTTGCTGGGCTGGCTGACGGAGGAATATGCCCACAGCGGTACCATTTTCGGCGTCCATCGCCTCTACCGCTCCCAGGGCCGGCGTCTGCCGCTGCTGGGCGGTACGGTGGAAACGCCCTTCGGCCCCGCCGCCGGCCCCAACAGCCAGATGGCCCAGAACATCATCGCCGCCTATGCCGCCGGTGGCCGGTTCTTCGAGCTGAAAACCGTGCAGCAGATGGATGGTGCAGACCTTGCCGCCTGCGTGCCCCGGCCCTGCATCCTGGCCCATGACGAGGGCTATAACCAGGAATGGTCCACAGAGCTGACGGTGCCCCAGGCCATGGAGGAGTATATCAAGGCCTGGTGTGTCCTGCAGGTCATCAGCCGTGCTTATGGCCTGGGCGACCCCCAGGGTATCGTGTTCAATATGTCCGTGGGCTACGATCTGGAAGGCATCCGGAGCCCCAAGGTAGACGCCTTCATCGAAGGGCTTCGGGACGCCCGCACTACTGTCGTGTGGCAGGACTGCCTGGCAGCGCTGCAGGAGTTCTTCCCCCAGTACGCCTGTGAGATCGAGGCCATGAACCCCCACGTCTCCGGCAGCGTCACCCTCTCCACCCTCCATGGCTGTCCTCCTGAGCAGATCGAGGCCATCGCCTCCTATCTCCTGAGAGAAAAGGGCCTCCACACCTTCGTCAAGTGCAACCCCACCCTGCTGGGCTATGATACCGCCCGCAGCACCCTGGACGCCATGGGCTACGGATATGTGGTCTTTGACGACCATCACTTCCGCTCGGACCTCCAGTGGTCCGACGCCGTGCCCATGTTCCGCCGTCTCCAGGCCCTGGCGGACTCTCTGGATCTGGAGTTCGGACTGAAGCTCAGCAATACCTTCCCGGTGGATACCACCCGTGGGGAGCTGCCGGGTCAGGAGATGTACATGTCCGGCCGCAGTCTCTTCCCCCTGACAGTGGAGCTGTGCCACCGGATCTCCCGGTCCTTTGGGGGCAAAATGCGCCTTTCCTATGCCGGCGGCGCCGACGCCTATAACTGCCGTCAGCTCTTTGCCGCCGGGGTGTGGCCCATCACCGTGGCCACCACCATTCTCAAGCCC
>CALWXA010000077.1 GCA_944385395.1 uncultured Oscillospiraceae bacterium
TTTTGAAACTTCAAAAAAGTTTCAAAAAGTGGTTTGACTGGACGTGAAAGACAACCCTGACGGTTTTCTTTCACACTATCTTTCCCTCCGAAACCTTCGGCGGGAAGGTTTATCGACAGACTCAGAGGTGGAAACGAAAGTTTCCACCTCTTTTCTCTATGGAATTCACATTAGCCCAGAGCCACGTCCAGGGCCATCATCAGGCTGAAGCCCACGGTAAAGAACACCGTTCCGATGTCCGAGTGGGGGCCTTCCGACATCTCGGGGATCAGCTCCTCCACCACCACATACAGCATGGCGCCGGCTGCAAAGCTCAGCACATAGGGCAGCACCGGGGTCAGTACACCCGCCAGTAAAATGGTGATAATAGCGCCCACCGGCTCCACAACGCCTGACAGCACTCCTGCTCCGAAGGCCTTGCCGCTGCCCATGCCGCCGCTTTTCAGGGGCATGGAAATGATAGCGCCTTCGGGTATGTTCTGAATGGCGATGCCCAGGGCCAGGGCCAGCACCGCCGGGCCCGAGATCCCCGGTTCCCCGGCCAGCCAGCCTGCCAGCAGCACGCCTACCGCCATACCCTCCGGGAAATTGTGCAGCGCTACCGCCAGCACCAGCATGGTGTTCCGTCCGAATCCGCAGTCATGCCCCTCCACACACTCGCTGTTCATGTGCAGATGGGGGATGATCCGGTCCAGCAGCAAAAGAAACAATACCCCCAGCCAAAGCCCCACAAAGGCCGGCACGAAGCTCCATTTCCCCATGGCTGCCGCCTGATCCATGGCAGGGATCAGCAGGCTCCACACCGAAGCGGCCACCATGACTCCGGCAGCGAATCCCGTCAAGGCCCGCTGCAAGCGCAGGTTCATCTCTCCTTTCAGGAAAAACACACAGGCAGAGCCTATGGCTGTGCCCAAAAAGGGAATCAGGACTCCCTGTAATACTTCCGGTTGCATCATTCGCCTCCTCGCTTTCCATTATAAGCGCTTTGCTGCCAAATGGTTCATTCCGCCAGACCAAACCGTTTCAGAGCCGCCGCCACACCGTCGTGGTCACAGTCCTCCGTCACGTAGTCCGCTGCATCCTTTACGCCGTCAAAGGCGTTGCCCATGGCCACCCCTACACCGGCCCAGCGCAGCATGTCTATGTCGTTGAGCCCGTCGCCGAAGGCCATGACGTTCTCCCGTCCGCAGCCCAGGGCATGGGCCAGGGCCTCCAGTGCCGCACCCTTGGTGGCCTTGGCATGGTTGATCTCCACATTGTTCACCAGGGCCGAGGATACCGCCGTCTCCGGCCAGCGCAGCTCCTGCAGCAGGCGCAGGCGCAGCTGCGGGTCCAGGGTGAAAAACTGCACCTTCTGCACGTCCTGCTTCTGCTCCGTCAAAAACGCCTTCAGCTCCGGCACCGGACGGCGCAGCTCATGGAGCATCCGCCCGATATGCGCATCCGGGGCATAGGTATCGATGTGCTCCTTCATCCCGGCACTCATCCAGCCGGTATTGTTCATATAGCAGTCATAGATCACCGGCAGGGTGTCCAGATACGCCATGATCTCCACCGCCTGGGCCCAGGGGATACAGGCCTCGTAGAGCTCCCGCCCCGTAGGGGCATGGTGGGCCCTGGCACCGTTGATGGTGATGGCATATTCCGCCAGCTGGCGGATCTCCTCCGGTATACCCAGCCAAAAGCGGCCGGTAGCCGGTACGATCTGAACACCACGCCCCTTGGCCATCTCCAGGCACCGGCAGTTCTCTTCCGTCAGCTTCTTGTGGCTGTTGAGCAATGTACCGTCCAGATCCAGGGCTATGATCCTGATTTCCTGCATGATTTTTTCTCCTTCTATGTATAGAAAAGCGGCCCCTGTGGGGCCGCCCGGGATTCTCAAAAGCTGTTGCTCGCCACTTTCGGAGGGAAAGATAGTGTGAAAGAAAACCGTCAGGGTTGTCTTTCACGTCCAATCAGATCACTTTTCAAAACATTTCAGAAGTTTTGAAAAGTGCCGCAGCCTGGCGAAAATACTTTTTCGTCAGGCTGAAGCGGCCCCTGTGGGGCCGCTTTTGCCTGTTTGGATTATTCGCCGCCCATGGGTGCGCCGCACTCGGGGCAGAACTTTCCGTTGGATTTGGTGCCGCAGACGGGGCAGACGGGGCCATCGTCTTCCGCTTCCACAACCACATCCGCCTCTTTTTCAGCCTTGGCAGCTTCCTTCTCAGCCTTCACGGCCTCCAGCTGGGCGATCCGGGCCTTGGAGGCGTTGACAGCCGCCACCACGTCCTTCACGGCGTCGGGGATGGCGCCCTCGTACTCAGAGACGAACCACTCGCCGATGGCCTTGTAGTTCTTATCCATTTCCCGCTGCTCGCTGATGATCTCCATGCTGATCTTGGCGCTGTCGGTGACATCCTTTGCCTTCTCGGAAACGATCTCCGCAGCGTCCTTGGCCTTCTCCGCCACAACGCCGGCCACAGCCTGGGCCTTTCTGGTGATCTCATCTAAAAATGCCATATCCATACTCCTTTCAAAAAGTACTTTTCCCGTGTAGTATACCCCATTTCCCTGCTATATGCAAGGCTTAATGCTCGATCCACTGAGCGGCACGCTCCACCGCCCGCTTCCACAAACGATAATCCTGATCGCAGTCCGCCTGCACCCGCCGGGCCCAGAAGATCCGCTCACTGCGGCGCAGGGTTTTCAGCTCCTCCATATCCCGCCACAGCCCGCAGCTCAGGCCCGCCAGGGCTGCAGCGCCGAAAGCGGTGGTTTCCACCATGGCCGGACGGTCCACCGGGATCCGCAGCAGGTCCGCCTGGATCTGCAGCAGCAGGTCGCTGACGCTGGCACCGCCGTCCACCCGCAGGGCAGTGATGTCGCACCCGGCATCCTGCCGCATGGCCATCATCAGATCCGTCACCTGATAGGCGATGCTCTCCAGCACCGCCCGGGCGATATGGGCCCGGTTGCTGCCCCGTGTGAGGCCTAAGATGGCGCCCCGGGCATACATATCCCAGTAGGGTGCCCCCAGTCCGGTAAAGGCCGGTACCACCACCACGCCGCCGCTGTCCGGCACGGTCTCCGCCAGGCGGTCGCATTCCGGCGCCGAAGGCACCAGCTGCAGCTCGTCCCGGAGCCACTGAATGGTGCTGCCGCCGTTGAATACGCTGCCCTCCAGGGCATAGGTGGTCTCACCGTTTACCTGCCAGGCAACCGACGATACCAGGCCCGCCCGGGAACGCACCGGGGCCGAGCCCACGTTCATCAGGGTAAAGCAGCCGGTACCGTATGTATTCTTGGCCTGCCCGGCTTCAAAGCAGGTCTGGCCGAAGAGGGCCGCCTGCTGGTCACCTGCAGCGCCGCACACCGGCACGCCCGCCAGCCGCTCCAGGCCCGGGATGCCGGGCTTCACCCGGCCGTAGACCTGGCTGTTGCCTACCGGCTGGGGCAGGATACAGCGGGGGATCTCCAGCTGGCGGCACAGCTCCTCATCCCAGCACAGGCGGTGGATGTCAAAGAGCATGGTGCGGGACGCATTGGAATAGTCCGTCACATGGGCGCCGGTCAAAAGCCAGATGAGCCATGTCTCCACCGTACCGAAGAGGATCTCGCCCCGCTCCGCACGCTGCCGCACACCGGGGATCTCATCCAGGATCCAGCGGATCTTGGTGGCGGAGAAGTAGGCGTCGATCAAAAGGCCGGTGGTGCTCTGCACCTGCTCCGTCAGGCCCTGACGCTTCAGCTCCTCGCACAGCTCGGCGGTACGGCGGCACTGCCAGACGATGGCGTTATACACCGGCTCACCGGTGGTCTTGTCCCACAAAATGGTGGTCTCCCGCTGGTTGGTAACGCCGATACCGGCGATGCGGCCCTCCGGCACCCGTTCCAGTGCCTCTGCCGCCGCCTGACGCTGGGTCTGCCAGATCTCCCAGGGATCGTGCTCCACCCAGCCCTGCTGGGGATAATACTGCGGAAAGGTGTGCTGGGCCATGCCGGCGATGTGGCCGTGCCGGTCAAACACGATGGCCCGGGAACTGGTGGTTCCCTGGTCCAATGCCAGAATGTAGTCATCCATAGGGGCCTCCCCTTTCTTTTCTGCCGATTTTGTGGTATGCTGTTGTGGATATAGTATAGCATAGAAAGGAAGGATTTGCCATGGTCAATATCACATCGTTCACGTTTCCCTCCAGCGCCGGCGGTACGGTGCTCCACGGCACCGAGTGGACGCCGGACACAGCCCCCCGGGGCGTGGTGCAGATCGCCCACGGCGTAGCCGAGCATATCGGCCGCTATGAGGATTTCGCCCGGTTCCTGGCCCAAAAGGGCTTTGTGGTGGTGGGCCACGACCATCTGGGCCATGGCGCTTCCCTGCCTGCCGGCGGCACCGCCGTGTATTTTGCCGATGACCGGGGCTGGGAGCACGCCACCGATGATATCCAGGCCCTGGGGCTGCTGGTGAAGGCCAAGTATCCCGGTCTGCCCTATTTCCTGCTGGGCCACTCCATGGGCTCCTTCCTCTCCCGGTCGCTGCTGATCCGGTATCCCGGTTTTGTGGACGGCGCCATCCTCATGGGCACCGGCTGGAACGGCCAGGCCACCATCACCGCAGGGCTGGCCCTGCTGGGCATCCTGGCCAAAACCCAGGGCCGCCAGGCCACCAGTCCCCTGGCCAATCAGCTGGCCTTCGGGGGCTACAACAAGGCTTTCGCCCCCAACCGCACCAACTGGGACTGGATCACCGCAGACCCGGCAGGCGTGGCCGCCTATATGGCCGATCCCCTGTGCGGCGGCGATGCCACCATCGGGCTGCTGCAGGATCTGCTGGGCGGACTGCGGTTCAACCAGAACCGGACCCATCTTGCCCTGATGGACCCCGATACCCCCATTTTGCTGATCTCCGGCGGCGACGATCCGGTGGGCGCCATGGGCAAGGGTGTGCAGCGCACCCGTGACGCTTTTGCCGCAGCGGGTGTGAAGGATCTCACCATGACCCTCTATCCCGGTCTGCGCCATGAGATCCTCAACGAGCTGGGCCACCGCCATCAGGTGTACGGCGATCTGCTCAACTGGCTGGAAGGACATCTGTAAAAAAGAAAAGGAGACGGGAGCAGACGCCCGTCTCCTTTTTTTCAGCTTGCCCGCAGGTACCGCAGCAGCCGGGGCAGGCTCATGAGCTCCACATCCCTGCTCTGGCGCAGCACCCTGGCGGAGAAAAAGGTGTCCGCCACCAGCAGCAGCGCCAGGCCATAGGCCAGTTGGGGCGGCAAAAGCCGGGCCAATTCCGTGAGGTAAGGCTGCACCAGATACACCGCCACTACCGCCAGCAAACCCCAGACCACGGAAAAGGGCATGCAGATCCGGCCGTCCACATCCATCTTGGTGGCGCTATAGTCCCAGAACCGCACTCCCAGCAGCTTGTCATAGATGAGATGCATCACAAATTCCACGGCGGTGATGGTCAGCGCCCCGTAAAACCACAGACGCCAGGGGGTATCCCGCATATCCGGCGGCAGGTGCAGCACCGCCAGCATGGCCAGCCCGTATACCGGGCACAGCGGCAGCAGCAGCTGGCATTTCCGCACCCGCTGGGTGGCATGGATGGCGGCGGCGTACAGCTTTTCCAGCAAAAAGCCCAAGAAGCTATAGAAGAAAAAGTACCAAAGCAGTTCCAACCCTCGTCACTCCTCTCGTGGATTCATTGTGTCCTGCAAGGGAGGGAATCATACGGCATCAGGCTTCGGTGTGGAATTGTTCATATTTTCCTGCTAAAATAAGCGGCAATCCCATTTGCATCCGCAGGAAAGGAGCAGTTATGAAAATAATCCCAACAGGCGGCATGGGTTCCATGCAGGAGCTGGAAGGCAGCGGCGGCTGGTACTGGTGCTGTGATTATGCCAGCGGCGATCTCTACGAAGCGGAGGAGCTATATCGCCATAACCACCCCATCCGGCACAACCGCCTGCTGCTGATCCATTATCCCGACGGCCGGGTGGTGGAACCCTTGGTGGCCCAGGACGGTCAGTATCTGGGAGCGCCGGCCTTTGCCGATGGCAACGTGCAGCTTCTGCTGGTGGATTTTCCGGCATCCATGATCCGGGTGTTCCAGTTTGACGGCAGCGACACCAGCCTGCGGGCGGAGATCCCTTTGACGGAAGTGCCGGACTGCTACAATCTCATGTTCGGTCACGCTCCGCTGATGGTGCTGCGGCACGGATTTGAAAATTCTTTCCAGTGCGTGTGGCCGGAAAAGACCGCCTTCCCCATCGGGAATACGGAGTCCTTTGACAGCCGGGAGGGTGACAAGCTGTATTTCAGCTGCTGGTTTGAAGATCCGGACTACCGGGACGAGGTGGTGATCCGCCGCTGGCCTGACGGGGAGATCCTGGAGGTGATCCCCGGCGCTCTGTGGGAGATGCCGGACGGACAGCGTTGGGTATTGCAGTAAGGGGCGGTTGTCACCGCCGCCGGATTGTGCTACACTGAAAGGGCAAAGGAGGGATGACCATGGGAGAATGGGAGGCGCTGGAGCAGCAATGCCTTGCCTGCCAGGGCTGCGGACTGGCCCAGACCCGGCAGCACGTGGTGTTCGGCGTAGGAAACCGGGAAGCGGAGGTGCTGCTGGTGGGCGAAGCCCCCGGCGCCGCCGAGGACGCCCAGGGCCAGCCCTTTGTGGGCAAGGCCGGGCAGCTGCTGGACGATATGCTCACCATGATCGGCCTGCACCGCAGTCAGATCTACATCACCAACAGCATCAAATGCCGTCCCCCCAATAACCGGGACCCACTGAACACGGAGAAGGACGCCTGCGCCGGGTATCTGCGTCGTCAGCTGCAGCTGATGCAGCCCAAGATCATCGTCTGCCTGGGCCGGATCTCCGCAGCGGAGATGATCCGGCCGGATTTCAAGATCAGCCGGGAGCACGGACAGTTTACGGAAAAAGACGGGGTCTGGATGACAGCCCTCTATCATCCGGCAGCCCTGCTGCGGGACCCCGGCAAAAAGCCGGACACCTTTGTAGATCTCAAGGCGCTGCAAAAGAAGATCCGGGAGGTCTGTGAGCGCACGCCCCTGGCCTTCTGAAGGAATACCAGACATGAAAAATGAGAGCCCGCATGGGCTCTCTTTTTATTGCTTCATTTCCGGTACACGACCCGCTCCACCAGGCGCACGGTGGTGTTGCCCTGATTGGTATAGGAATATTTTTCATCACCGGGGAACTCCAGACAGTCCCTGGTTTCCAGCAGATAGGACTCCTCCCCTGCCCGAACCTCCACCGTTCCGCTGAGCACCATCAGGTACACTCTGCTGCCGGGGATGTGATCGGTGCTCTGATAGGCGCCGCTGATGAAGATATCCAGCTGACTGCTCTCTGAACCGCTGTGGGCGTCATAGGGAAAGAGGGTATAGCGGATGACCTTGCCGCCGCTCAGCCGCTGGCCGGGGAAATCCACCCCACGGTGCAGCACCACCGGCGACTCGCCCCGGTATTCCACCAGCTTTTCCAGCGGCACATGGAGTCCCTGGGCCAGCTTGGACAGCACGGAAATGGAGGGGTTCACCAGTCCCCGCTCGATCTGCCCCAGCATACTGGGGGAGATGCCTGCCAGCTGGGCCGTACGCTCGATGCTCAGCCGCTGATTCTTGCGGATCCGCTGGATGTTTTCCGCCACCGCCTTGTTGATCTCCACCCCTGCACCTCCCGTTTCCGGTATCTTTTCAACGTCATTTTACATCATTTTGCATTTTCTGTCAAGAAACTCCTCTTTTTGCGGCAAACAGCAAAAGAAGGGGCATCTGCCTCACCGGCAGATGCCCCTTGCTGTTATGCACGCTTCCACTTGACGCCGCCGGCCACATCGGTGATCTCGATGCCCTGGTCCTTCAGCTGCTGACGGATGGCGTCGGCCTGGGCAAAGTCCTTGGCCTTCTTGGCCTCGGCCCGGCGCAGGATCAGCGCCTCCACTTCCCCGTTCTCCTCTCCGTCCTGGGAGATGACGGCAAAGCCGCCTTCTGCCGGAGCCGCCGCCTGCTTTTTCCGCACTGCCGCAGCCTTTTCCAACAGATCCAGGCTCAGCACCTGATCCAGCTCCGCCAGTGCCGCCAGCTTGGTGGCATCGTTGGCATCGGCCTTGAGCACATCATACAGCACGGTGACGCCCATGGAGGTATTGAGGTCATTGTCCATGGCCTGCATGAACTTGGCCCGGAGGGCCTCCACCACCGCGGCGTCCACGTCGCCGCCCTCTTTCAGGGCTGCAATGCGGGCGATGAGCTTGTTATAAGCCGCCACGGCGTTGTCCAGGTTCTCCCAGGTGAACACCAGGCTCTTGCGGTAATGGCTCTGCAGGCAGAAGAAACGGTAGGCCAGAGGATCGTAGCCCTTCTCCTGCAGCAGCGACACGGTGAGGAACTCGCCCTTGGACTTGCTCATCTTGCCGTCGTTGGTGTTCAGATGCAGCACGTGGACCCACCAGTTGCACCACTTATGGCCCAGATAGCTCTCGGACTGGGCGATCTCATTGGTGTGATGGGGGAAGGCATTGTCGATGCCGCCGCAGTGGATGTCCACATCCTCCCCCAGATGCTTCATGGAGATGCCGGAGCACTCCATATGCCAGCCGGGATAGCCCACGCCCCAGGGGGAATCCCATTTCAGGGCCTGATCCTCAAACTTGGACTTGGTGAACCACAGCACGAAGTCGTTCTTGTTGCGCTTGTTGGTATCCTCCTCCACGCTGTCCCGGACGCCTACCGCCAGATCCTCCTCCTTGTGCTCGCCGAACACATAGTAGCGCTCCAGCTTGGCCGTATCGAAATACACGTTGCCGCCGGCCTGATAGGCATAGCCCTTGTCCAGCAGCACGGAGATGATCTTGATATACTCATCGATGCAGTTGGTGGCAGGCTCCACCACGTCGGGAGTCTTGATATTCAGCTTGGCGCAGTCGGCAAAGAAGGCGTCGGTATAGTACTTGGCAATCTCCATCACCGTCTTGTGCTCCCGCCGGGCGCCCTTGAGCATCTTGTCCTCGCCCTCGTCGGCGTCGGAGGTGAGATGACCCACGTCGGTGATGTTCATCACCCGCTTCACGTTATAGCCCACATACCGCAGATACTTCTCCAGCACATCTTCCATGATGTAGGTGCGCAGATTGCCGATATGGGCGAAATGGTACACCGTAGGGCCGCAGGTGTACATCTTCACCATGTCGGGATGGTTGGGTACGAACTCCTGCTTTTTCCGGGTGGCGGAATTATACAAATACATGGTTCATTCTCCTTTAATGGGTATTTTTTGACAAAGAAAAACGCCTCCCACGCCGGTTTCGGGCATGAGAGGCGGCAGATTCTGTCGCGGTTCCACTCTCGTTTCTCACTTTTCATGGTCCTTGACGCAGACCGTACGGAGGGCATCCACATCCCCCGCGCTCCCGGGCGCACCTTCCGCTCCTCTTCACGGCGCCCCTTGCAGCCTGTGGGCGGCGCCTCTCTTAAGTGAAGGACAGAGCGTACTCTTCCCGTTCCTCACGCTATTGACTTCCCGCTCATTGTATCAGGGAACGCCACCTGTGTCAAGGCCGCCGTCGGGGTGCGGGATACGGCTTTCTCTCATCTGTCAGACCCATGAGATAATCCACGCTGACGCCGTAGAACCGGGCTAGTGCCATCCACACGGCGGTGGGCACCTCCCGCTTTCCCAGCTCATAATAGGAATAGCTCACCTGCGAGCACTGCAAATATTCTGCCAGATCCCTCTGCTTCAGGTCTGCGTCCTCCCGCAGATCCCGGATGCGCGGATACACGGTACCCCTCCCTTCCTTTGGGATACCATGAGTATATCCTATAACATTTTGTTTTATTGACTTTCAAAACAATATGTTATATGCTTATTTGGAAGGAGGCGATGGGATGCCGGATTATCGCAGTATGTACCTGGCGCTGCTCCACGCCACGGAGCAAGCCATTGACGTTTTGTCCACACAGCCCTTTCCCACCACGCAGCTGGCGCTGCGCCGGGAGGTGATTGAACTGCTGGCGGTGGGGCAGCAGCGCTGTGAGGAGATCTATCTTTCCGCGGAGGATCCAGAGGAATAGGAAAAGAGCGGCTGAAAGCCGCTCTTTTTGCTTGATTGATAGATATTTCTCACAGGGTCGTGTCCATTCCGGTGTCCCAGCGGTCCATGGCCTGACCCAGGATGGCTTCCACGTCGGTGCCCCACACATCCAGACCCTCCGCCTGGAGACATTGGATTTGAGGGATGTGGAAAAAGGTTTCCCCCAGGGCCTTTACATAGCCATACCCCAGGTTTAATCCGCCGATGGGTCCGCCGGAAGTGGTGACATAGATCAGCCGCCGGGCCCGGCACAGGCTCTGGGGTACCCCCTGCCGGTCGTATCGGAAGGTAACGCCGGCAACCAGCACCCGCTCCAGATAGGCTCTGAGAACGGCGGAAAAGGCCAGATCCCAATAGGGCGCTGCTATGACGACCCCATCCGTCTGGGCGAACTGTCTGGCGTAGGAGAGCAGGGGATGCTCCAGCTCCCGGGTATCCACCAGCTGCTGCCGCTGTTCCACTTCTTCCGGAGAGAGGGGCATCACCTTTTCCCGGTACAGCTCCACCTCCTGGATCTGGCCCTCCAGCCCGGCCAATACGTGCCGGGCCAGCCGCAGGGTACGGGACTGGGGCCGGGTACAAGCGTTGACAAAAAGGATTTCCTGCATGTAAGTCACTCCTGATTCTATGAACTCATGGTTTTGCCGGTTTCATGGCCGCTGCGGTATGGGACGGTGGGCCTGCTTCCCTCTGCGTTTTTTTATGTACCAAAGTATCGGCTCCGCTGCTGCCAGCAGGAGAAACAGCACGCCGGAAATCAGCCACAGACTCCACAGCTCTTCTTCTATGCGTACATGTGCGCCGCTTTGGTAGAGTCGATAAGCACAAAACCATACTGTCAGCAGCAGGCACCGCAGCACCGTTCGGCTCATCGCCCAGGGTCCTGTCAACGGGGCACGGAGTGCCCGGCGCAGAGCTGTTTCTGCAAAAATCACCGGTGGGACACAAATCATCAGTCCCAGCAGCAATACCATCTCCCTATTATAGGTGGTTTGATAAACCACAAACAGCAGCACCACTCCCGCCAGGAAGGCGCAAATGAGAAAGGCCCAACCCATCACCACCGGCCAGTCCGTGGGCGCTGCTTTCTCCTTCCGGGGGCGCTGGCCCAGCAGCTCCTCCGGCCCGGCCTCCAGCATCTGGCACAGCCGGGTCAGGGATGCAAGATCCGGCTCCGATTGTCCCGTCTCCCATTTGGATACCGTCTGGCGTGTAAGGTTCAGCTTACCCGCCAGCTCCTCCTGGCTCAGCCCCGCCTTCTTCCGCAGTCGGGCAAGGTTTTCTCCGAAGGTCATATGGGTTCCCCCTTTCCTTTTTGTGGCTTCAACATACCATGTTCCGCCGTTGCATACCATGCACACCCCGTTGCAGATCCGCAATGGATGGTTGCAAAAAGGGAGCGGCCGGAAAACCGCTCCCCATTTTCACTTCACGTCCTTGAAAACGTCCAGATTTTTGGCAAAGTATTCCACACCGGAATAGACGGTGGTCACCAGGATCACGCCCTGGCACACCAGATTCAGTGTCTCCGGGATGCCCCAGAGCATCAGGCAGATGCACACCATGGTGCTGGCGGTCTTCACCTTGCCGGACCAGCCGGCGGCAATGACACGGCCTTTTTCCACCGCCACCATCCGCATGCCGGACACGGCAAATTCCCGCAGCAGCACCACTGCCAGCACCCAGCCGGTCATGAGACCGCATTCCACGAACCAGCACAGCGCCGCCATCACCAGGCATTTGTCCGCCAGGGGGTCCATGAATTTACCGAAATCCGACACCTGATTGTAGTGCCGGGCGATGTAGCCGTCCAGCCAGTCGGTGAGGCAGGCCACCACATAGATGCCCAGCGCCCAGTAGGTGCTGCCGGGGAAGCCCCAGTACACCACCACCAGAAAGGCGGGGATCATAATGACCCGGAGCATGGTGAGTTTGTTGGCAGTATTCATCTTACGCTTCCTCCCAAAGTTCGCCTGTTACGTCGCCGTCCATGGTACCGGTGATGCGCACCGGCACGAATGCGCCGGGCTCCACCTGTCGCTGGGCGGTGAAATATACGTGTCCGTCGATGTCCGGAGACTCGGCCCAGCTGCGGCCCACATAGCTCATGGACTGGCCGTCCCAGCCCTCGCACAGCACCTCCGTCACGTCTCCCAGACGGCTTTCGTTGAATGCGTCCATGATGTCGGACTGGACATCCACCACCAGCTCGGCCCGGCGCTGGGCCTCCTCGGTGTCCACACGATTGAGCATCCTGGCCGCCGGGGTACCCTCCTCCGGGGAGTAGGGGAACACACCGGCACGCTGGATCTTCACCTGACGCAGGAAATCGCACAGCTCATCAAAGGCGGCCTCGTCCTCATAGGGAAGGCCGGTGATGAGGCTGGTGCGCAGCACCAGATGGGGAATGCGGCTGCGGAGCTTTTCAAAGAGGGTCAGGAGCTCGGCCTTGGTATTGCGGCGGTTCATGGCCCGCAGCACCTGATCGTTGCAGTGCTGGATGGGCAGATCCAGATACGGCAGGATCTTCTCCTCCCGGGCGATGGTATCGATGAGCTCATCGGTGATCTCGTCGGGATAGAGGTAGTGCAGCCGGATCCAGTGGAAATCCAGCTTGCACAGCTCCTGCAGCAGCGCCGCCAGACGCTTTTCGCCGTAGAGGTCGATGCCGTAGCGGGTAATGTCCTGAGCGATGACGATAAGCTCTTTCACCCCGGCGTCGGAGAGCTTCTGGGCCTCTTGGAGCACATCCTCCATCTTCCGGCTGCGGTAGCGGCCCCGGAGGGAGGGAATGACGCAGTAGGCGCAATGGTTATCGCAGCCCTCGGCGATCCGGAGGTAGGCCATGTAGGCCGGCGTGGTCAGCACACGGTCCCACTCCTCCACCGGAGCGTGGATGCTGCCGAACCGGCAGGGCGTGCCGCCGGACACCACCTCCTGCAGCGCCGGGACGATGTCGCCGTAGCTGCCGGTGCCCAGGATGCCGTCTACCTCCGGCAGCTCCGTGAGGATCTCCTTTTGATACCGCTGGCTCAGGCAGCCGGTGACCAGGATCTTGCCCAGCTGCCCGGCTTCCTTCAGCTCCGCCATTTCCAGGATCTGGCCGATGGCCTCGGATTTGGCGCTGTCGATGAAGCCGCAGGTATTGATGACCACCGCATCCGCCCCCTGGGGCTCCGGCAGCAGCTCCATCCCCGCCTGACGGCACAGGGCCATCATCTGTTCGGTATTCACCGTGTTCTTGGCACAGCCAAGTGAGATAAATGCTACTTTCATCATGCTTCCTTGCCCCCTTCACTCCTCCGGCAGCGTCTCGCCGTCCAAAAAGGCGGACAGCTCCGGGCGGATCTCCTGCCAGGTGAAGCCCCGGCGCTGCAGCATGGCTGCCAGCTTCCGCCCCTGTTCCCGGTCAAGGGGTTTTCCTTTCGTCTTACTGTGCAGCAGGGCACGGATGGTCTCGCCGCTGTGGGGCAGCCGGCAAAGCGCCTCCTCCCACAGTTCCCGGGGGATGCCCCGGCGCTGCAGCTCCTGCCGGATCCGCAGAGCGCCGTAGCCCATGCGGCTGTAGTGCTGCACGATGGCAGCGGCGTAGGCGCCGTCATCCACGGCACCCAGCTCTTCCAGCCAGTCCGCCGTTTCCGCCGCCTCCTGCTCGTTGGCGCCCTTGCGCTCCAGGCGACGCTGCAGCTCCTGCTTGGAGAGCATCCGCTCCGAGGCCATCCGGGCGCCGTGGCTGCGGATCTGGTAGGCGTGCTGGGCCTGCTCCAGTTCCTCCCGCAGCGTTTGCGTCAGCTCCTGGCCCGGGTGCAGGTCAAAGCGCACCACCGTCTCGGCGGTGAGCCGCAGCAGCGACCCGTCCTCCAGGAATACCAGCACCCGCTCCCGCTTGTGGGGCGAGGGCTGGATCTTCTCAATCCGCATCGTCGAAATCGTCGGCGGATACGTCTACCGCCCGGCCGGCGGCACGGGCCGCTACCCGGGACTGATTGCTCATGAGCTTGTGGAAATCCCGGCGGATGGCGGCCTCCAGCTTGTCGGCCTCCTCGGGATGATCCCGGAAATACTGCTTGGCGGCATCCCGGCCCTGGCCCAGGCGCACCTCGCCCATGTTGAACCAGGAACCGCTCTTCTGCACCAGATCCAGCTTCACGCCCAGATCCAGCAGCTCGCCCAGCAGGGAGATACCCTCGCCGTACATGATGTCAAACTCCGCCTCACGGAAGGGAGGCGCCACCTTGTTCTTCACCACCTTGGCACGGGTGCGGTTGCCGATGATCTCGCCGCCGCTCTTGAGGGCCTCGATACGCCGCACGTCAATGCGGACGCTGGCATAGAACTTCAGCGCCCGGCCGCCGGTGGTGACTTCGGGGTTGCCGTACATGACGCCCACCTTTTCCCGGAGCTGGTTGATGAAGATGACGATGCAGTTGGTCTTGCTGATGATGCCGGTGAGCTTGCGCAGGGCCTGGCTCATAAGCCGGGCATGGAGGCCCACGAAGCTGTCGCCCATCTCACCCTCGATTTCCGCCCGGGGCACCAGGGCCGTCACGGAGTCCACCACCACCACGTCCAGTGCGCCGCTACGCACCAGCGCTTCGGTGATCTCCAGGGCCTGCTCGCCGGTATCCGGCTGGGAGATCAGCATATCCTCGATCCGCACCCCCAGGGCACGGGCATAGGTGGGGTCCAGAGCGTGCTCGGCGTCCACGAAGGCCACCTCGCCGCCGGCCTTCTGGGCCTGGGCCAGGATGTGCAGGGCCAACGTGGTCTTACCGGAGGACTCGGGTCCGTAGATCTCCACGATGCGGCCCTTGGGCACGCCGCCGATGCCCAGCGCCAGATCCAGGGACAGAGAACCGGTGGGGATAGCCTCCACGTTCATCTGGGCGTCGGCGCCGTAGCGCATGATGGAACCCTTGCCGTACAGCTTCTCGATCTGCTGCATGGCGGTTTCCAGCGCCTTTTTCTTATCCGATACTGCTGCCGCCGCTGCGGCTTCCTTTTTCACTGCCATAAAGAGTTCCTCCTCCAAATATCACCATCTCGGCACAGCTTTGTACCGTCAGTATACCTGTTTCAATGTCCGGAAATTTGGACTTTCAGATGTGGTCGCACAGCGTGCCGCAGACCACCCGGGGGATGCCCGCAGGGTCCGGCACCACCTGAATGTCTCCGAAGCCCACGGAGCGCATCAGCCGCAGCACGGCGTCCGCCTGACCGATGCCCACCTCAAAATAGAGCCGGGTACCGGGATGCATGACGCCCAGCCAGTTCCGGCAGATGGCCCGGTAGAAATCCAGACCGTCCTCGCCGCCGTCCAGAGCCATCCGGGGTTCATAGTCCCGGACGGACACATCCAATGTGTCCAGCTCCCCACGGGGGATATAGGGCGGGTTGGACACCACGCAGTCAAACTCCCCCAGCCGGGGCGGCGGACCGGCCATCACGTCCATGGCCAGAGGCACCACCTGTCCCCCCAGACCGTTGCGCCGGATGTTCTGCCGGCAGATCCGCAAAGCGCCCTCCGACAGTTCTCCCAGCACCACCCGGGACTGCCGGACCTGGGCGGCGATGGCCAGTCCCACGCAGCCGCTGCCGGCGCACAGATCCAGCACCCGGCACTCCGTCAGGGTCTGGAGATAGCGGATGCTCTCCTCCGCCAGCACCTCCGTATCCGGCCGGGGGATCAGCACGTGCTCGGAGATATCCAGGGGCAGACCGTAGAATTCCCATTCGCCGATGAGATAGGCCACCGGCTCCCCGGCCAGATGCCGCCGCACCAGCTGCCGCACCTGCTGCTCCACCTCCACGGGCACGTAGAGTCCTCCGTCCCGCAGCAGCTCCTGCCGGTTCTTGCCGGAGGCATAGCACACCAGCTCCCGGGCCTCCAATGTGGCGGCCTGGATACCGGAAGAGCGGAGCTCCTGCCGTACATCCATATACAAATTGTTATATGTAATGGCCATAATACGTTTTGTTGTCGCTTTCTGTCGTTTTTACCACTGGTCTTTGCCCTTTTCCGAGGGCAGCACCAGTTTCAGGGCCTCAATGGCCACTTCGATCATAGAGTCGTCAGGGGGATTGGTGGTGAAGTTCTGCAGCCACATACCCGGTGCGGAGAGCACACGGGTCAGGGCGTTGTCGTGGCGGCCCACCAGCCGGTTGAACTCATAGGTGATGCCCACCACGGGAATCAGCAGCAGCAGGTGCACACCTACCCGGACCCACACCTGATGGCCGTTGACGAAGGTGAATACCAGACTGCTCAGGAGGATGGACACCACGATGACCACAAAGAGGAAGCTGGTGCCGCACCGGGGATGGTGCATGGGCTGGGGCCGGACGTTTTCCACCGTCAGATCCAGACCCGCCTCATAGCAGAAGATGGTCTTATGCTCGGCGCCGTGGTAGGCGAATACCCGCTTGATATCCTTCTGCCGGGACACCAGAATGAGGTAGCTGGTAAAGAGCAGCACCTTGATGAGACCCTCCACCAGGTTCAGAAGGGCGGTGCTGTGGATCACAGGGCCCAGGAGCCCGGCCACAAAGGCCGGCAGAACCAGAAAAAGACCCACCGACAGCAGCAGGGACAGGGCCACCGCCACAAAGGTCAGCACGCCCTGGAGCTTCTCTTCCGGCACGTGGCGCTCCAGCCACTGATCCAGCTTACTGGGCTGGGCCTCCTCATCATCGGGGAAGTATTCCGCCGAAAACATCAGGGCCCGGACACCGTTGATGACGGAGCTGAGGAAATTCACGCTGCCCCGGATCAATGGCCAGCCCAGAATGGGATAGCGGTCCCGGATGAGCTTGAGGTCTTCCACCTTGGTCACCAGGCCCTCCGGGGTACGCACCACGATGGCCTGCTTTTCCGGGCCCCGCATGAGGATGCCCTCGATCAGCGCCTGACCGCCGATGGAGGTGCGGAAGGCGCATTGCTTGTTGGACATATAACTTCCTTTCTTGGGCAGGATGGCACTCCCGCCCCATTTCCTTAGTTCTCCTCCGGCTTTACCGGCAGGGTGATGGTGGCCACGGTACCGCCGCCGGGGGCGTTGCCGATGATGAGCCGGCCGCCGTGGCGCTGTGCGATCTCATCGCACACCGCAAGGCCGATGCCGCTGCCCCGGGCCTTGGAGGAGCCTTTATAGAACCGCTGCTTGACGAAGGGCAGCTCCGCCTCGGGGATGCCGGGGCCGTAGTCCCGGATATCGATGGCGTAGTCCTGATCCCAGCGGCGGATGGTCACGCTGATGCGTTTGCCGCTGCCGCCGTGCTTGGCGGCGTTGTCCAGCAGGTTACAAAGCACCTGCTTCACCCGTTCCGGGTCGCCGATGATGGGCGCTTCCAGCAGGTCCTCGGGATTTTCGTATTCCAGGGCGATGCCCTCCTGCCGGAAGATCTCCCGGTAGGTGTAGATGGCGTCCTCCAGCTCCGCCTGGAGATCCATCTCCTCCACCCGGAGGTTGAACCGGCCGTCCTGCATCTTGGAGAATTCCAGCAGCTCCTCCACCATGTTGGTGAGCCGCCGGGCCTCCTTGGTGATGATCCGGATACCGCGGCGCAGCTGCTGGGGATCGGTCTCGTCCTCCAGCGTCTCACCCCAGCCGTTGATGGCGGTGAGGGGGGTGCGCAGCTCATGGGACACCGAGGAGATAAATTCCGTCTGGATCTTCTCGCCCTGACTGATTTTCAGGGACATGTCGTTGATGTTGTCCACCAGTTCCCCCATTTCATCGTTGTAATGGTTGGGGATCTGGATGCCGTAGCTGCCGCCGGAGATGCGCTTGGCCGCTTCGGTGACCTCCGCCACCGGCGCCACCACGCTGTTGATGAAAATGAGGTTGGAAACGGCGATAAGACAGCAGACCACCAGCAGTACTCCGATGATGGCCAGAGCCGTCAGCAATACCTGCCGATCCAGCTGCCGGGTTGCGGTGACATAGCGCATCACGCCCACCACGGAGCCGTTGAATTTCAAAGGACAGCTCACCGCCAGGATGTTCTCCCCGGTCTGGGGATCCGGGCCGTTGTAGCGCTCCATTTCTCCGCTCTGCATGGCCCGGTCGATTTCCGGGGTGCCCGGCGCCATACCGGAGGTCAGGGAGCGGGTAGAAGCTTCGATGCGGCCGTAGCGGTTGATGAACTGCAGCTCGATCTTGTCGGCGCTGTCAAAAGTGGCGGTATACTGGGTGGCGCTGCGGTAATAGGTGCTGTAGCTGGACATGCTGTAGGTATTGAAATAGTCCGCTCCCGCCCGGGCCTCGGCCTCCAGGGTAGAAAAGGCGCTGTTGTAGTAAAAGCTGGTAACGCCCAGAACGCTGAATATGGCAATGAGCATCAGCACAATGGTCACCGGGCCCACGCTGTTGATGATCCAGCGCTTGCGCAGGCCCCGGATCTGCAGACGCTGCTTCACCGCTGCCGCCTCCTTTCTTCTTGATTGACAGGGCTGATCAGAAGCCCCACTTATATCCGTAGCCCCAAACGGTGGTGATGTAGGTGGGGTTGGTGGGATTGTCCTCGATCTTCAGCCGCAGACGTCGGATGTTCACATCCACGATCTTCAGTTCTCCGAAATAGCCCCGGCCCCATACGGTGTCCAGAATCTCTTCCCGGGACAGGGCTTTGCCGGGGTTTTCCATAAACATGCGCATGATGGAATATTCCACCTGGGTCAGCTTCACCCGCTGCCCGTTCTTCTCCAGGGTGCGGTTGCGAGTGTTCAGCAGGAAGGGGTCCTGCCGGATCTCGCCGCTGCCGGTTTCCGTATCGCCGCCGCTGCGGCGCATCAGGGCATCCACCCGGGCGGTAAGCTCCGCCGGGGAAAAGGGCTTGGTGACATAGTCGTCGGCGCCGGTCATCAGGCCGGTGACCTTGTCCATCTCCTGAGCCCGGGCGGTGAGCATGATGATGCCGATCCGGGAGTTTCCGGCCCGGATGCGGCGGCAGACCTCAAAGCCGTCGATGCCCGGCAGCATGATATCCAGCAGAGCCACCCGGGTATCGGGGTTCTGCTGCAGCTGTTCCAGGGCTTCCTCACCGCTTTCGGCCTCCACCACGTCGTAGCCGGCACGGCGCAGGTTGATGACGATAAAGCTGCGGATGCTGGATTCATCTTCCAGTACCAATACTTTTTTCATAAGTATGTTCCTTCCTTTCCTGTCCGTGGGCTGCCGTTATCCGCTTGTCCAGGAGGACACAATGAGCTGGAAGCAGCTGCGCAGATCACTTTCATCAAAATCCATAGCCTTGCTGCCGGAAAGCAGTTCTCCGGCATAGACCACATTGGTCTGACGCCGCAGTACCACGCGATTGCCCCGCATGGCCCGGTTCTCCCGGTTTTCACCGGTAATGGTGTATAGTGCCGCCATGGGTTCTCCGTCGGCAAACAGCACCACCTGGTTTTCATCCGGTATGCTCTGGGACACGATGGCCGTGACGGGGCCTTTCCAGGCAGCCGGCAGGACAAAATACCATCCGGAGCTAATGCTGTGATAGGTGGTGACTACCGTCTTTGTGTTGCCATCAAAATCACACTGCAGCCATTCCACCAGTCCGTCCGTCTGCTTTCCGGTACTGTCCGCCGCCATCGGCGCAGGGATCTCGGTAATACCATCGCCGTTGATATCCTGGGGCTGCAGCCGGAAGTAGGGATAAATCAGGCCGGAGATACCGGTGCTCCAATTCAGGGCGGCGTTGGTCAGGGTCCCGCCCTCCCGGCACACCAGAATGTCGGTCACCGCCATACCCTGCTCATCCACACCGGTAACGAACACAGCCGGAGCGTCCTGGGTCAGCATCCCTGTAACGATGCTGCCGGCAGTCAATTCCGCCATGGAGCTGGACAGCACACTGCGGTACAGAAGCGTCATGCTCTCTGTCTGCCAGCCATAGAACTCTGCAATGCTGTTACCCTCCGAGTCGGAGCGGAACAACAGCAAGCCCGGGCCGCTGCCCGGATCCAGGGTCTGGATACTGTAGCGGGTATAGGCGTTCTGCAGCAGCATGACGGGTTCTCTTCCCACGGTATACACCGCCACATTCTGTACATCGGCGCTGATTTTCCAGCCCACGATGATCTCCTGTACGCCGTCGCCATTCATATCGCGGTACTGCACGCTGTCCACCGCCGTACCGCTGCTCTCGATGGTGCACAGCCACTCATAGGTATCGTCCCGGGACTGGAACACCATGATCTTCAAGGGTTTTTCATCGCTGTCCCGGCGGAAAAAGGCAATGGCCTCGTCCTGCCCATCCTGATCCAGATCCACCATCTGTACCGATTGGATGTTCTCTCCTCCTGTGGGGGAGGCATATTCATATCCGTCGGAAATCAGCTGATCGATTTTGGCAGCCAACTCCGTATACTCGATGGGCGGCTGGGGCAGGGTAAACAGTTCCTCCACCGTAGAGGAGGACAGGCATCCGCCCAGCAAGCAGGAGAGCGCCCACAGCAACGCCATCAGGCATACTTTCTTCCAGATTCTTTTCATGCTGCCCCTCCCCTTTCCGGTTGTTTGCAGATAATCATACGAAGATAGCATACCACAGTTCTGCCGGTTTGGATACCCCCTTTGTCCCGGTTTTTTCCCCATCGGGGTCAAAAAAGCCGGGAACTCCCCCTTGAATTTGTACAGAGAATCGGGTATAATAGCCAAGTCAAATCTGCCGGTGTGATGGAATTGGTAGACGTAGTGGACTCAAAATCCACCGCTGGCGACAGCGTGCCGGTTCGAGTCCGGCCACCGGCACCACGTCGCCGCGGACGTCATATCGTTCGCGGCGACTTTTTTGCAAAAGTCACCTCTCACTCATTTTGTCGCGGCTCCTTTCCAAATCACAACCGCTGCGCTGGGTTGTGATTTGGTTTTGGGTGCAGACCTGGAAGCTGTGGCATCTATACTGTTTCGATGTTCCATAACAGATACCGTAATTGATACAATTGTGTCAGTTACGGTATCTGCTTTTTTATGCCCTTTTTATTGAAAACAGAGTGTTTTTCCAAACTTTGCAACACATTTGCTGGAGGTGATTCCATCATG
>CALWXA010000078.1 GCA_944385395.1 uncultured Oscillospiraceae bacterium
TGAGTACGCGTCCACCTCCAAGATCACCCTGCCCGGTGCCGGTATCTCTGTGATGGCTGCTTCCTGTGCCAATCTGGATTATATGGAGAAGCTGCTGAACATCCAGATGATCTCCTATGACAAGGTCAATCAGCTGCGTCATGTGCTGTATCTGAAGGATAAGGACCACACCCTGGCGCTGATGAAGCGCCATGCCGCCATCATGCTGCCCAAGTTCCGCTGCGTGCTGGAGCATCTGGAGCGTGAGATCGCCCCTCTGGGCATCGCTTCCTGGCAGAAGCCCAAGGGCGGCTATTTCGTGTCGGTGAACACCGCTCCGGGTCTGGCCAAGCGTACGCTGGCCCTGTGCAAGGCTGCCGGCGTCACCATGACCGGTGCCGGCGCAACCTTCCCCTACGGCGTGGACCCCAACGACAGCAACATCCGTATCGCCCCCTCCCTGCCTCCTGTTGCGGAGCTGGAAAAGGCAATGGAGATCTTCTGCACCTGCCTGAAAATGGCAGCTCTGGAGCAGAAAATGGCCTGATTTACCCCATAAGTGCATGAATGATCCCCGGCAGCGGTGTCTTCGGACACCGCTGCTATTTGTTACCAAATCGTAAAAAGTGACAAATTGTAATTTTTTTGCCCTGCGGCTCTTTCCTTTTCCGACGTGGTTTGGTATACTGTCAATGCATTTTGGATAAAAAACAGAGGAGTTTTCTATGAAATACGGAAAGAAATACCTGGCTGTGCTGCTGGCCTGCCTGGCATGTGCCGCCCTGCTGTGGGGCTGCGGCAAAGATGCGGAGGGGGAAACGGAGCAGGATCCTCAGCAGCAGGAGCAGGAAATCCCGGTGGAAACGTCGGATTCCATCGAGTGCTGCGACGGCAGCCGCACCCTGCGCTTTGAGAAAAAGGAAAATGGCACCTGGGTATGGAAGGACGACGAGACGTTCCCCCTGGACCAGGCTTATATCGAAGAGATGTTTACCACCGCCCGGGAGATTCTGGCCCTTACCCCGGTGGAAAGCAGCGGGGAGCTGAGCGATTACGGACTGGAGGATACCCAGCGGTATCTGACCCTCACCGGAGAGGAAGGGCAGGCGGTGACCTATTATCTGGGAGATCTCACCGAGGGCGGCTGCTATTATATGCGCCGGGCCGATGACGAAAGCAACCGGGTTTATGTAGCCCCGGCGGCGCTGACGGCCCAGGTGAGCCGCAGCATCTATGACATGGCGGTGCTGCCCAAGCTGCCGGAGCTGACGGCTGAGAACATCTCCGCCGTTACCGTGGCGCTGAAGGACAGCGAAACGCCGGTGGAGATCGTGCCGGACGGCAATGGCGCCTGGCTCTGGGGCCAGCAGGACGTGACGGAGAAAGTCAATGCTCTGCTGGAGGCACTGGCGGGAACGGGCATCGTCAGCTGCGTGGATTATCGGCCCAGTTCCGGTGCGGCGGCCATCTGCGGCCTGGACCCGGCAAGCGTGACCATGACGGTGGCGTATGTCAACGGTGCCGGTGTGGACAGCACCTTTGTGCTGCGCCTGGGCACGGCCCGGGGCCAGCAGGTCCACGGGACCATTCAGGATGACAGCACCATCTATGGGGTGGACGGAACCCTGGCGGCAGCGGTCCAGGCTCTGGCGGCGTAAAAGGAACATACCCCTCTGAAAGGGATCACTTTCGGAGGGGTTTTGCCGCCCCATCCGGGCGGAGAGAAAGGAGAGAACAGGTCATGCGGATCCTCATTGTGGAGGATGAGCAGCGTCTGGCCAGAACGGTATCGGATCTGCTGCGGTCCCAGGGGTATACAACGGATATCTGCCATGACGGACAGCAGGGGCTGGATGATGCCTGCAGCGGCATCTATGACCTCATCATTCTGGATGTGATGCTGCCGGGACTGGATGGCTTTTCCCTGCTGCGGCAGCTGCGCAGCACCGGCAGCACCGTACCGGTGCTGATGCTGACGGCCCGGGGCGATGTGACGGACCGGGTGGAAGGGCTCAACAGCGGTGCGGATTACTATCTCACCAAGCCCTTTGAAAGCCAGGAACTGCTGGCCTGCGTGCGGTTGCTGCTGCGCCGCAGCGGCGGCGATCTGCGGATGGATGACGGCATCACCTGCGGTGACCTGCGGCTGGAGCCGGGGACGTTTCTGCTCTCCTGCGGCCAGCGTTCCGTGCGTCTGAGCCGCCGGGAATACGACATGATGGAAGTGCTGATGCGCAACAGCCGCATCATTGTCACCAAAGAGCAGCTGCTGCTGAAGGTCTGGGGCTATGATTCCCAGGCGGAGGATAACAATGTGGAGGTGTATATCTCCTTCCTGCGCCGCAAGCTCACCCACCTGCACTCCCAGGTGAAGATCCGCACCGTGCGGTTGGTAGGCTACTGCCTGGAGGTGGAGGCATGATCCGCCGCCTGCGGTGGAAGGTGGTGGGCATCACCATGCTGTTTGTGACGCTGGTGCTGGTGGGCGCCTTTGCGGCCATTTTGCTCACCGCCCGGAACAGCCTGGAGGCCAATGCTCAGCAGCAGCTGACCAAGGTGCTGCGCAGCGGCGGAAGCGACTGGCTCACGCCCAATGGTCAGGGCTCGGCGTTTCCCTGCTTCCTGGTGGAGGTCTATTCCGGCGGCGTGGTACGAATGACAGGCAGCGCATACTACCAGATAGATGAAGCCGCCCTGACAGCCATCGTGGAGGCGTGTCTGGCTCAGCAGGATGAATCCGGCGTGCTGGAGGAGTTCGGTCTGCGCTATGTCCGGCAAAGCGGCGCATATGCGGTGCGGATTGCCTTTACCCATATTTCTTTTGAAAGAAGTACCCTCTATACGCTGCTGAAAACCTGTCTGGCCATCGGCGGCGGTGCTGCCGTGATATTTTTCGTGTGCAGCTATCTGCTCTCGGGTCTCATCACGGCCCCGGTGGAACGGGCCTGGAAAGAGGAACGCCGCTTTTTGTCCGACGCTTCCCACGAGCTGAAAACGCCGCTGACGGTGATATTGTCCTCTGCAGACCTGCTGGCTCCATCGGCTCAGGGGGAGCAGCGAGGCTATGTGGACAACATCCAGGCGGAAGGACAGCGGATGCGTTCGCTGGTGGAAGACATGCTGACCCTGGCCCGGACAGAGAACGGCGCACAGAAGGCGGCCTTTACCCGGGTGGACCTGAGCGATCTGGTGATGGACGCGGCGCTGCGGTTTGAACCGGTGGCCTATGAGGCGGGACGGGAGCTGACATACCAGGTGGAGCCGGAGCTTTCCCTGTGGGGCGATCCGGCCCAGCTGCGGCAGCTGCCGGGAATTTTGCTGGACAATGCCATCAAGTACGGCGATGCCTGCCAGCCGGTGCGGATGTCCCTGACCCGTCAGGAAAAAAACGCCGTACTGACGGTGGAGAACAGCGGCCCGGCTATTCCGGCGGAGCGGCTGCCGCATCTGTTCGACCGGTTCTACCGGGCGGATGAGAGCCGCAGCGACCACGGAAGCTTTGGGCTGGGATTGCCCATTGCCCGGGCCATTGCCCAGGCCCATGGAGGGAGCATACGCTGTCAAAGCGATGAAACCGTCACCCGCTTTGTGGTGACGCTGCCTATCAAACACGGAAAAGAGGAGAAAAAGGATGCTGGAAAAGATCATTCGCGTGGTGCGTGAGGCAGGGGAACTGATCCGCTGTGCCCACGACGTGGAGCAGGACACCACGGAAAAAACGAGCCCTTCGGATCTGGTGACCAAATATGACGTAGCGGTGCAGAACTATCTGCGGCGGGAACTGCTGCGGCTGCTGCCGGAGGCGGACTTCCTGGGAGAAGAGGGGGAACATGCTGCCCTGACTCAGCCCTGGTGCTTTGTGGTGGATCCCATCGACGGAACCGCCAACTTTGTTCGGGACCTGGGATACAGCAATATCTCTGTGGCCCTGGTGCGCCAGGGCACGGTGGAGTATGGCGTGGTCTATAATCCCTTCCGGGAGGAATTGTTTTCCGCCCGGCGGGGCGAGGGCGCCTGGCTCAACGAAAAGCCCATCCATGTTTCCGACTATGACCCGGTCCATGCCCTGGTGCTCAGCGGCTCTACCATCTATGACCGGGAAATGACCGATACCCACTTCCGGATGCTCAGCAAGCTCTATGGCCAGTGCGCCGATTTTCGGCGCTTTGGCGCTGCGGCCCTGGACCTGTGCCAGATTGCTGCCGGTCGGGCGGAGATCCTGTTTGAGTGCCGGCTGCGGCCCTGGGATTTTGCCGCCGGCAGCCTGATTCTCACAGAAGCCGGTGGTCAGATTACTACGCTGGAAGGTGGGGAGATTTCTGCTCTGAAGAGCGGATCCATCTTTGCCAGCAACGGCCGCTGCCACGCTTTACTGGAGACTCTCCGGGACTGAGGGGCGGATTCCGGGAACGGAAATCCCCGTACCGGTTTGGTGAAATGGGACAAAACCTGTGTCGAAAGTGCAGGAAAGTACGGTGAAACGCCGGGTTTTCACGGTTCTACTTTACAAATCAGGCAAACAGCAGTAAAATAAAACGAATATGTAAAAAAACGGGAAGAAGTTTGTGCCCTGCAGCGGGGCACAAAGGAGACAGAAGATGAAAGTTTGGATCTTGAACCATACGG
>CALWXA010000079.1 GCA_944385395.1 uncultured Oscillospiraceae bacterium
TTACAACCACGAGCGCATCCAAAGCAAAACAGGAGTAGCGCCGCTGACGCTGCGCCACTCCTGCTAAAACTGAATATTCCTGCCCAGGGGCTCTTTTTGTGCTGTCTGCACAATCTGGGGCGGTTCATTTGCGCTGAGGCTCTTTTTTCTTGCTGTGAATGTTCAGTTCAGCACGAACACGGTGCAGTCCCGGCGTCCGAACCAGCAGGCTTCGTCGTAAGACTCGAACCACAGGTCGATCTTGTGCCCCTTGATGGCGGTACCGCAGTCGGCTGCCACGGCATTGCCGTAGACCAGATACCCGTCGTTGGTGTAGATATAGAACCGCGTGCCGTAGGGGAACACCGAGGGATCCACGGCGATGTTGCCTACCTTGGTGGGCCGCCCGGAAGCGGTCCAGTTGCCGATGGAATAGGCGGTAGCCTCGCAGGTGACCCGTCCGCTGAAAGACATGGTGGCTCCGGACCGGAACAGCAGATAGCCGCTGCCGTCGTCGTTGTAGTGTACCGACTGGATCCGGTCGTCCCGGCTGACCTCGTCCACCAGGGTGCCGTATTCCACCACTTCAGTTACCGGCTCATCCACGGCGGTGGATACCAGCTCCGTGGACACCAGCTCTCCCTGCTGGTAGGTATCCCGGTACGTCTTGGTCAGAGCACCGTTCTGCCCGGCGGTTACCACTTCTTCAGTGCCCTTGGCCATCAGGGGATCGGCTACCCGCTCCGTTTCGTAGTCGGTGGAGTAGACGATGCTGCGGTCATGGGTGTAGGTGTCCGTCACGGTCAGAGCAGGCTGGCTTCCGGTGAGATCCACCACTACCATCTCTTCTTCGGAGCATTGGGCGTCCAGCCGCCGCAGCAGATTGGCCACGGTTTCCCGCCGGGTGGTGGCGGTTATGGTCTGGCCGTCATGGGTCACCTGGATCTCCTGTCCGGCTTCCAGTACCAGCTGGGCGTCCCGTCCGCTGTCATCGTCCAGGATTTCCAGCCCCTGATAGGAGGCGCTGAAATCCGGCGTGCCGTTGATGATCTGGGGCCCGTCGGCTCCCACCAGGATATAGTTGGTGGAACCCATCTCCACCTCGCTGATGCAGAAAGGCAGGATCAATCCTGCTGCCAGCAGCGGGGCGAAGACCTTGATGCGGGCGGTAACGCCCTTGCACTCCAGCCACGCCAGAGCCCGGGGCGTCAGAACCCGGATCCGCTCCGGCAGCTGCAGACACCAGCGTGCCGCCCGGTAGGGCAGGGCGTGCACGGCGTCTGCCCAGCTGGCAAGAGCGCTGTTTGCTGCTCTCAGCGGTGCGGTCAGGACGGACAGATCCGGCTGCGCCGCCGCATGGAACAGCATGAAAAGTTGTCTCATATTTCCTCCGCTTTCCTTGCCGGTCCACTGCTGTGTCCCGGCTCAAAATTAGGACGTTTACCGCTTTGTAACTTTTGTTACAATTCGGAAAACTGAAGGGAGTATACCATGATGCATCCCTTTTGTCAAGTTTTTACCACTTTTTAACGGAATATACAGGCGGCATACCGGAAAATGGATGGTAAAAAATGCCATGCCTGCGGCACAAAAAGTAACAAAAAATGACTGTTGGAAACAGAGGGCAGGGCTTGCCTGTGGGCGCACATTCGGGTATAATGTTGACCAATAAGGAAAAGGAGAAGATCTATGCATCTGGAATATATACCCGTGGGACAGATCGTCAATGCCCACGGCATCCGGGGCGAGGTAAAGCTGAACCCCAAGGGCTTCGATCCGGAATTTCTGGCGGAGTTTCCGGTGCTGTATATTGATGGTCGGGCCATGCCTGTGAAGCATAGCCGGGTCCATAAAAATGTGCTGCTGGTGACGCTGCCGGGAGTGGAGGATATGGATGCCGCTCTGGCCTTGAAGGGCAAGCAGGTTTCGGTGCGCCGTGCCGATGCGCCTGTGCCGGAGGATTATTATTTTGATGCCGAGCTGGAGGGCCTGACGGTGGTGGACTGCGCCACGGATGCGGCCATCGGAACGGTGGCGCAGGTGCTGCATTACCCCGCCCATAAGATCTACCGTGTCACCGGGGAGCGGGAGTACCTGATCCCTGCCGTACCCGGTGTTTTCGTTGAATCGGTGGACCTGGATGCCGGTACGCTGCGGGTGCATTTGATGAAAGGATTGGCCAGCGATGAGAATTGACATCATGACGCTGTTCCCGGATGCGGTGGAGGCCATGATGGGCCAGTCCATCATCGGCCGAGCCCGTGCCCGGGGCTATGTGGAGATCGTGGCCCACCAGATCCGGGACTATACCACCAATAAGCAGATGCAGGTGGACGATTACCCTTACGGCGGCGGCCGGGGCGCCGTGATGCAGGCGGACCCGCTGTACCGCTGCTGGGCCCATATCTGTGAGGAAACCGGCTGCCGACCCCATACCATTTACCTCTCTCCCTGCGGCCGGGTGCTGACCCAGCAGGTGGCCCGGGAGCTGAAGGCGTCCTACGACCATCTGATTCTGGTATGCGGTCACTATGAGGGCATCGATGAGCGGTTCATTGAGGAGTGCGTGGATGAGGAGATCTCCCTGGGCGACTTTGTGCTCACCGGCGGCGAGATCCCGGCCATGGCCCTGGCGGATTGCCTGTGCCGTATGGTCCCCGGCGTACTGCCGGAGGAGAGCTGCTATACCGAGGAATCCCATTGGAACGGACTTTTGGAATATCCCCAGTATTCCCGTCCTGAGGAATGGCATGGCCGGAAGGTGCCGGCGGTGCTGCTCAGCGGCCACCACGGCAACGTGGCGGACTGGCGGCAGAAGGAGAGCTATAAACGCACCATGCTCCGCCGCCCGGATCTGTTCGCCCGGTTCGACGAATCCCAGCTCACCACCAAGCATGACCGGAAGCTCCTGGCTCAGGCCAAGGAGGAACTGGCCGACCTTGTCAGAGAACAGAATCAGGCAGATCAACCGGAAGAGGGCCAATAGGCCCTCTTTTTTGATGAACGCCGTGGAATCTGCTGAAAAAAGCGAAAAAATTTTGGCGTTCTCGCCGAAATTCACCTTGACTTTCCGGTAAAAATCCTGTATGATAAATGTTGTTGTAAAGGACTACAGCTTTACAGAGGAGGCGATGGGCGTGAAAAACCAGACGTATCGCATGACCATGCTGTTCGATTTTTATGGTGAGGTGCTCACCGACCGGCAGAAGGAATTTTTCGACCTCTATTATAATGAGGATCTTTCCCTGGCGGAGATCGCGGAGAATTACGGTATTTCCCGTCAGGGCGTCCGGGACGTCATTGTCCGGGCGGAAGCGGTGATGACGGAGCTGGAGGACAAGACCGGCCTTCTCAAGCGCTTTATGCAGATGCGGGACCGGCTTGCAGCCATTGAAAGCGCCGCCGGGGCCATCAAGACCCTGAATTACCGGCAGTACGATAACCCGGAACTGGAGCGTCTGGCGGATGAGATCAGCCAAAACGCCGCTGCTTTGAAGGAATAAGGAGCTTTATGGATTATGGCCTTTGAAGGACTTTCTGAAAAACTCAATGCCGCATTCAAGCGCCTGCGTGGACAGGGCCGCCTGACGGAGGCGGATGTACGCAAGGGCATGCGGGAGGTACGCCTGGCCCTGCTGGAAGCTGACGTCAGCTATAAGGTGGTCAAGGAGTTCATCGATAAGGTGACGGAGCGCTGCGTGGGCAGCGACGTGCTGGACAGTCTTACCCCCGCCCAGCAGATCATCAAGATCGTCAACGAAGAGCTGACGGCTTTGATGGGCGGTTCCAATGCCCGTCTCACCATGGCCTCCAAGGGCCCCACGGTGGTGATGATGGTAGGCCTTCAGGGTGCCGGTAAAACCACCAACGGCGCCAAGCTGGCAGGCCTGATGCGCCGTCAGTTCGGCAAGCGGCCTTTGCTGGTGGCCTGCGACGTGTACCGTCCCGCCGCCATTACCCAGCTGCAGGTGGTGGGTTCCCAGCTGGATATCCCGGTCTTTGAAATGGGCCAGGCCAACCCGGTGGACATCGCCAGGGAATCCATCCGCTATGCCGCCGACCACGGCCATGACATGGTGTTTCTGGATACCGCCGGCCGCCTGCATATTGACGAGCAGCTGATGGACGAACTCCGGGCCATCAAGGCCGCCGTCCATCCCACGGAAATTTTGCTGGTGGTGGACGCCATGACCGGTCAGGATGCGGAGAACGCCGCCAGCGCTTTTGATGAAGCTCTGGGCATCGACGGCGTGATGCTCACCAAGCTGGACGGCGACGCCCGCGGCGGCGCTGCGCTGTCTATTCGTGCCGCCACCGGTAAGCCCATCAAGTTTGCCGGTATCGGCGAAAAGCTGGATCAGATCGAGCTGTTCCACCCGGACCGGATGGCCTCCCGGATTCTGGGCATGGGCGATATGCTGACCCTCATCGAGAAGGCGGAGCAGCAGTACGATGAAAAGCAGGCCAAGAAGCTGGAAGAGAAGCTGCGGAAAAATAAGCTGACCCTGACGGATTACCTGGACCAGCTGGAGCAGCTGCAGAACATGGGTGATCTGAGCCAGATCGCCGCCATGCTGCCAGGCGGCATGGGCAAGCAGCTGGGTGACGCCCAGCTGGACGGCAAGCAGATGGCCCGTTCCAAGGCCATCATTCAGTCCATGACGCCTCTGGAGCGTGAAAATCCCCAGATCCTCAACGCCAGCCGGAAACGGCGTATTGCCGCCGGCTGCGGACTGGAAGTGGTGGATGTAAACCGCCTTTTGAAGGGCTTTGAGATGCTCCAGCAGCTCACCAAGTCCATGACCAAGGGCAAGTTCCGCGGCGGCCTTCCCGGTATGGGCAGTATGCCCGGCATGGGCGGCAGGATGCACGGCTTCGGCCGTAAGAAACGGTTCAAGTGAATAAGTGCGCAACGCATTTAGATAAAAAAACTTTTTGATACATTGGAGGAACAATATCATGGTTAAGATCAGACTGAGAAGAATGGGCGCCAAGAAGGCTCCTTACTACCGCGTTGTGGTGGCCGATTCCCGTTATCCCCGTGACGGCCGTTTCATCGAGGAGATCGGCACTTACAATCCCTGCGTCTCTCCCGCTGAGATCAAGATCGACGCCGATCGCGCCAAGGAGTGGATCAAGACCGGCGCACAGCCCACGGATACCGTTCGTGCCCTGCTGAAGAAGGTCGACGTACTGTAAGCTGAGGGCGAGCGATGAAAGATCTGCTGCTCTACATCGCCAGAAGCCTTGTGGATCATCCCGACCAGGTCAGCGTGACCGAAATCGGCCAAGGCGATGATCTGACGCTGGAGCTGCGTGTGGCCCCCGAGGATATGGGCAAGGTGATCGGCCGCCAGGGCCGCATCGCCAAGGAGATCCGTACCGTGGTACGCTCCTACGGCCAGCGCACCGGCGTGAAGGTTTCGGTAGATATCGTTGATTGACAAAAAGGACGCCTGAGGGAACTCCCTCAGGCGTCCTTTTTATATGTGCCTTACCGTGTATGTACTTTACAGCTCCAGCTTCAGATCTCCATCCTTGATCCAGCCCCACTTCCGCAGGGGGATGGCCAGCAGCCAGGTGAGAACCGCCGGCAGTACGAAGGAGATAAGGATCAGCCCCAGCCAGTCCGTGGCGGTGATGGCCGCCTTGGTCCCGGCGGCGACGTCATTGACCCAGCCGGTGTATACGCCGATCTGTCCCACCAGTCCGCAGGTACCCATACCGGAGGATACCGGCGCACCGTTCATCTCCAGACGGAACAGACATGTGGCCAGAGGCCCGGTGATGGCGGAAGCCAGGGTAGGGGGGATCCAGATCCGGGGATTGCGGACGATGTTGGCCATCTGCAGCATGCTGGTTCCTAATCCCTGAGATACCAGGCCGCCCCGCCCGTTTTCCCGATAGCTCATCACCGCAAAGCCCACCATCTGGGCGCAGCACCCGGCCACGGCAGCGCCGCCGGCCAATCCCGTCAGCCCCAGGGCCATGCAGATGGCCGCCGAGGAGATGGGCAGCGTCAGCGCCACACCGATGATCACCGATACCAGAATGCCCATGAAGAAGGGCTGCAGCTCTGTGGCCCACATGATGGCGCTGCCCACGGAATTGGCCAGCGCACCAATGGGCGCCGCTACCACAGCGGCAAAGCCAATACCCACCAGTACCGTGACGATGGGGGTCACCAGAATGTCGATCTTGGTCTCCTTGCTGACGGCTTTGCCTACTTCCGCCGCCACAATGGCCACGAACAGCACCGCCAGCGGTCCGCCGGCCCCGCCAAAGGCGTTGGTGGCAAAGCCTACGGGGATCATGGAAAAGAGCACCATGGGCGGCGCCTGCAGCGCTGCGGCAATGGCTACGGCCATGCCGGGGCCCACCATGGCCGATGCCAACCCACCAATGGTGTATTCCACGGCCCCTTCGCCTGTACCGATGGTGACGATGATCTCATTGAGGAACCCGATGTGCAGCTGCTGTCCGATGGTGTTGAGGATCGTCCCCACCAGCAGCGTGCAGAAAAGTCCCTGTGCCATGGCGCTCATGGCGTCGATGAAATACCGCTTGGCGGAAAATACAATGTTCTTCCGCTTCAAAAAAGCCTGCACCTTTTCCATATCCAACCTCGCAGTAAATAATAGAGTATGCAGGTGTCAAGACACCTGCATACTCTATTATAAAAATACCACCTGATTTGTCAATGGTCAATTTTCCCAAAGGAAGCCCAGCTGATGCAGCCGTTTTTGCAGACTATCAAAGGCTGCCTGGCTGGGGCAGGAGAGGGTGTGGAGATGGATGCCCTCGGTAAGGGCGGACAGGGGCTCGTTGCCGGCCATGCGCTGTACAAACTCATCCACATCCAGGCGGCTTCCCAGATGCAGCGCACCGGTGAGCTGCCCGTACACGGGATGCTCCACCACTACGTCCAATACGGTGCAGCCGCAGTCTACCATGGCGTACAGTTCCTCCCGGGTCTCCGGTGCGGTATGGCAGCAGGCGATCTGCACGGTGATGCCGCCGCCGGCGGGGATCACATAGCCCCGGGGCGTGGCGGTGATGTGCCGGCCGGAAGCCCGCAGCAGGGCAATATCTCCCACAATGATCTGCCGGCTGACTCCGTACTGCCGGGCCAGAGCGGCGGCGCTGACGGGGGCCTGGGCAGTGGTCAGTTGGGTATAGATTTGCTCTCGTCGCTGTTGGGCTGTCATGTTCCTCTTCCTTTCCACGTGTATTGACACCTCTATCATACACCCAGGGGGCAGTGCCTGGCAAGGGGTGGAATGGGAAATCGATGTTTGCTTTTGGCATAAAAACGGTATATAATATAGCCTGTATTGTTATCATCAGGAGGTCTTGCCGGATGCATGAAACCAGAACCGAGATCATGCCCAATGTATACCTGACCTATCTTCCCGCCGGGAAATTCAAGACCGGACTGCTGTCGGCCCAGCTGCTGACACCGCTGCGCCGTGAGACGGCGTCGGCCAATGCGCTGCTGCCGGCGGTGCTGCACCGTGGCACCATGCGCTGCCCGGATATGGAGCAGCTTTCCGCCGCCATGGACAGGCTTTACGGTGCCCAGGTGGACTATACCGTCCGGAAGAAAGGGGAGACCCAGTGCATCGGCTTTACAGCCAGCTTCATCGACGATGCCTTTGTGCCCGGCGGTGAGCGGCTGCTGGAACCGGCAGCGGAGCTGCTGGGCGAGCTGCTGCTGGATCCGGTTACCCGTGGCGGCCGGTTTTTGAGTGAATATGTGGAGAGCGAAAAGAGCAACCTCATCGACGCCATCCGTGCCGTCCGCAACGATAAGCGGGAGTGGGCGGATCTGCGCCTGCTGCAGGAAATGTGCGCCGACGAGCCCTATGGGGTCCGTCGTCTGGGGGACGAGGAATCCGCCCGGAAGCTCCATAACCGCAGCTTGTACCAGCACAGCCAGAAGCTGATGGAATCCAGCCGCCTGGAGCTGTTCTATTGCGGCAGCGCCGGTGAGCAGCGGGTCCGGGACGCCCTGTTGGAGGCGTTTTCCACATTGCCCCGGGGCGTGGCCACGGAGCTGGAGATGCCCCGGACGTACGCCGCTCCCTCCCAGCCCCGTTTCGTCACCGAGCAGATGGACGTGACCCAGGGCAAGCTGGCCATGGGCTTTCGCTGCGCCAGCCGGGATGTGCCGGCCATGATCCTGGTGAACCTGCTCTTTGGCGGCTCCAGCAATTCCAAGCTCTTTTTGAATGTCCGGGAAAAGCTGTCCCTGTGCTACTATGCCTCCAGCCAGTACGCCCGTTCCAAGGGCATCCTCACCGTGTCCTCCGGTATCGAGACCCGGGATTACGACCGGGCACTGGAGGAGATCCTGCGGCAGCTGAAGGCGGTGCAGGACGGCGACTGGGAGGACTGGGAACTTCCCGGTGCCCGGAATACCATCCTCAGCTCCCTGCGTGCCATGCCCGACAGCCAGCGTGCCATGGAGAACTGGTACCTGGGCCAGACGGCCACCGGCCAGGAGGAAACCCCGGAGGAGCTGGCCCTGGCGCTGCAGGCGGTGACGCCGGAACGGATCTGCGCCGCTGCGCAGACGGTGCAGCTGGATACGGTCTATTTCCTGAAGGGAAAGGAGTGAGCCTGACATGGAAAAGTTATCCTATCCCCGGCTGGGTGAAACGGTGCTGCGCCATACGCTGCCCAATGGCCTGCCGGTGATGGTGGTGCCCAAGAAGGGCTTTGCCCGCCAGTACGCTTTGTTTGCCACCCGCTACGGCGGCATGGACCTGCGCTTTGAGCTGGACGGCAAGCTCCAGGATACCCCGGCCGGCATCGCCCATTTCCTGGAGCATAAGATGTTCGACACCCAGGAGGGCAACGCCCTGCAGGAGCTGGCCCAGAACGGCGCCGAACCCAATGCCTTTACCAGCAACGCCATCACGGTGTATTACTTTGATTCCACCGACCATTTTTACGATAACCTGAAGATCCTGCTGTCCTTCGTGTCCATCCCGTATTTTACGGAGGAGAGCGTGGCCAAGGAGCAGGGCATCATCGGCCAGGAGATCGGCATGATTGAGGATAACCCCGACTGGCAGGTCTACCGCCAGCTGATGGAAGCGCTGTATGAGAAGAGCCCTGCCCGTGTGTCTGTGGCAGGCAGCGTGGAGAGTATCTCCCGTATCACCGCCCAGACGCTGTACGACTGCCATAAAGCCTTCTATACCCCTTCCAATATGTGCCTGGTGCTGGTGGGTGATGTGGATATGGACCGGGTGCTGAACCTGGCCCAGGAGATCCTGCCCGCCCAAAGCGGGGAGGAGATCCCCCGTGATTACGGGGAGGAGGAATCCTTGACGCCCTGCCGCACCCTGGCGGAGAGCACCATGGAGGTATCCATGCCCACCTTCCTGTCGGGCTTCAAATGTGCCCCGGTGCCGGAGGGCCCGGACCGCCTCCGCCGTCAGATCGTGGGCTCCCTGGCCTGCGATGCCCTGATGGGCGAATCCAGCCCCCTCTATGCCCGGCTCTATAGCCAGGGCCTGGTGAACGGCTCCTTTGCCAGCAGCTTTGACGTGCTGCCCGGCGTGTCCTATGCCTATGCCGGGGGCGACAGCAAGGACCCCCAGGCGGTGACCCAGGCCATTCTGTCCGAAGCCCGGCGCCTGGTGTCGGAAGGCCTGGACGAGGATTATTACCAGCGGATCTGCCGTGCCAATTTCGGTACGGCCCTGAAGGCGCTCAATTCCTTTGAAGCCGTGGCGGTGTCCATGGCGGAAGGCTGCTTTGAGGGTTTTGACCCCTATGGTTTCCCGGAAATCTATGATTCCATCACCCAGCAGGACCTGCTGGACTTCATCGCTGAAAACATCTGCGAGAGCCGTATGGCCCTCTCCGTCATCCGCCCGAAGGAGGAAGCAACGTGTACGCAATGACTGACAGCCCCATCCGTTTCCCGGGCCTTTTCGGGGACTGGGCATTTACCGCCGGCTCCAAGGCGCTGGATATCGGCAACGGCATCTATTGGTACGGCATCATCATCGCCCTGGGCCTGCTGCTGGCGGTGCTGTTCTGCATGCGCCAGCGCCGGAAATACGGCATCACCGAGGATAACATTCTCGATGCGGTGCTCTGGGGCATTCCCTGCGGCATCATCGGTGCCCGCCTGTATTATGTGATCTTCTATCTGGACCGCTTCCGCACCGCTGACGGCGGTTTGGACTTCGGCAAGATCGTGGCCATCTGGGACGGCGGCCTGGCCATCTACGGCGCCGTCATCGCCGTGGTGATCCTGGGCGTGGTAATGGACCGCCTGGGCAAGTTCAAGCTCTGGGCCATGATGGACCTGGCAGTGATGGGCTTTTTCATCGGCCAGGCCGTGGGCCGCTGGGGCAACTTCATGAACCGTGAAGCCTTCGGCGCAGAAACCACGCTGCCCTGGCGTATGCAGCTGACCCTGGTCACCGGCCAGGTGGTGGAGGTGCACCCCACGTTCCTGTATGAGAGTTTGTGGAACCTGGTGGGCTTGCTGCTGCTGGTACTGGTAGTGGCCAAAGCCCGGCGCTTTGACGGTGAAAATACCTGTTTTTACTTCCTGTGGTACGGCATTGGCCGGTTCTGGGTGGAGGGCCTGCGTACGGACAGCCTGTACCTCTTTGACTGGACCATCGCCGGCCAGCCCATCCGTGTGAGCCAGGCCCTGTCTCTGGTGATGATCCTGGTCTCCCTGGGCATTTTGATCTACCGATTGAAGATCCGCCCGCTGCCGCCGGAGGCCATGTACGTCCATCAGGTGGCGGCTCGGGAGGCGGCCCAGGAGGAACCCAACGAGCAGACAGAGGAGGAGCAGCATGAGCGCAGTGATTCTTGACGGTAAGGCCCTGGCGGCCAAGGTGAAGGAGCGGGTGGCCCGGGAGGCCGCCAAGCTGTCCCGCCGCCCCGGCCTGACGGTGATCCTGGTAGGGGAAAATCCCGCTTCCCAGGTATATGTCCGCAATAAGGTGCAGGACTGCAGCGACTGCGGCATCGCCTGCTTTGACTATCATCTGCCTGCCGATACCCCGGAGGAGGAACTGCTGCAGCTGCTGACGGAGCTCAACGGCCGTGCGGATGTGGACGGCATCCTCTGCCAGCTGCCCCTGCCTGATCATATCCGTGAAAAGCGGGTGCTGGAGACCATCTCTCCGGATAAGGACGTGGACGCATTCCACCTCTATAATATGGGCCGCATCCTCCGGGGCGATGCCCGGTTCCTGCCCTGTACCCCTGCCGGCGTCATGGAGCTGCTCCACGCCTATGACATCAGCCCCGCAGGCAAGCACTGTGTGGTGGTGGGCCGCAGCAATATCGTGGGCAAGCCCATGGGCTTGCTGCTGCTGCAGGAGAACGGCACCGTCACCATCTGCCACAGCCGCACCCCGGATCTGAAGGAGCAGTGCCTCCAGGCGGATATTCTGGTCTCCGCCGTGGGCCGGGAAGGCCTCATTACCGCCGATATGATCCGCCCCGGCGCCGTGGTGGTGGACGTAGCCATGAACCGCAATGCCGCCGGCAAGCTGTGCGGCGATGTGGATTTTGCCGCCGCCTGTGAGCGAGCTTCCTACATCACGCCGGTGCCCGGCGGCGTGGGCCCCATGACCCGTGCCATGCTCATGGAAAATACCCTCACCGCCGCCAAAGCCCGGCAGTAAACGGAAAATTTCATAAAACCCTTACCGGAAACGCTGCGGGACTTCCCGCAGCGTTAGTCTGTCGGTAAATCTTCCCGCCGAAAGTTTCGGAGGGAAAGATAGTGTGAAAGAAAACCGTCAGGGTTGTCTGAAGGTGAATTGGCCGCAGGCCAAGAGAGGCCGGCCTGGGCCGTTCACGTCCAGTCAAACCACTTTTTGAAACTTTTTTGA
>CALWXA010000080.1 GCA_944385395.1 uncultured Oscillospiraceae bacterium
TGGCGGAGTACGGCCTGTCCCTGGACTATGAGGCTGTTGAGAACGAGGACGGCTACCGCTGGGCCGACAAGTTCCTGACCGGCACCTTCACCCAGGCCACCGACGGCTGGGTGAAGATCTCCATCCCCGTCTATGCCTCTGTGGGCACCAACGATGCCGACTTCCCGCTGGATCAGAACTTCTGGCTCTACACCGATGCCAACAATGATACCAAGCTGGTCTACGGCAATGTGGATGTGTACCTCAATATCGTCGGCTTCTGATTTTACCATCTTTCTTTCCCTATCCAGAGGGGGCCCGGCGCAATGCGCCGGGCCCTCAGCTTGTCGAAAAAGTGTTTTCGACAAGCTGCTGGACTTTTGAGCACTTCATAAAAAGTGCTCAAAAGTCTGTTGATTGCACGCCAAAGACAACCCTGACGGTTTTCTTTCCCACTATCTTTCCCTCCGAAAGCCGAAATCTGCTTGTCTTTTGACAATCCGAAGGCGCTCCGCCAGTATGGCGGGGCGCCTTTTCCCTGTGCAGTGGGTAGTATCCCTTGTTTTCCGGCGCTGTGCAGGGTATAATGGTAATAATTATGGACTTTTTTACAGGAGGCATCAGGCATGAAACGAATGGTGCTTGACGGCAACAGCATCCTCAACCGGGCCTACTACGGCATCCGGCCCCTCACCACCCGGCAGGGGCTGTACACCCACGCCATTTACGGCTTCCTCACCACGCTGCAGCGGCTGGTGGATGAGGAACATCCCGACGCCCTGTGCGTCACCTTTGACCGCAAGGCCCCTACCTTCCGGCACCTGGCCTATGCCGGGTACAAGGCCCAGCGCAAGGGGATGCCGGAGGAACTGGCCATGCAGCTGCCCTATCTCAAGGACGTGCTGGACGCCATGGGTATCCGGCGCTACGAGCTGGACGGTTGGGAGGCCGACGATCTGCTGGGCACCATCGCCGCCCGGGACAGCGAGGCAGGCTGGGAGACGGTGATCGTCACCGGAGACAAGGACAGCCTGCAGCTCATCGACCCCTCCACCCGGGTAAAGCTGGTATCCACCCGGATGGGTCAGACCACCACCCGGGACATGACGGAGGATGCCTTCCGGGAGCAGTACGGCTTCGAGCCCATCCATCTCATTGATCTCAAAGCCCTGATGGGGGACAGCAGCGACAACATTCCCGGCGTCAAGGGCATCGGAGAAAAGACCGCCATGGAGCTTATCGGGCGCTATGGCTCCATTGACCGGCTGTATGAGCATCTTTCGGAGGATCCCGCCATCAAGCCGGCGGCCCGGAAGAAGCTGGAAGAGGGCCAGGCCGACGCCCGGATGTCCTGGGATCTGGCCCGGATCCGGCGGAATGCGCCGGTGGCCTTCCAGCCGGAGGAGGATCTGGATCTGCCGGTGGACCGGGAGCGTCTATATGACCTCTTTTTGCAGCTGGAGTTTAGCAAATTCATTGAGAAAATGAACCTGCAGCCCGCCGCTTCCCCTGCCGACACCGACACGGTGGAAGGCACCTGCAGCAGCGAAGTGGTGTGCGATGCCGCCCGGGCCCGGGAGCTGATGGCCCTGTGGCGGACGCTGCCGGCAGTAAACGTACTGATGGCCCCCGACGGCAAGACCGTGGCGGTGGACTGCGAACTGAATCCCCAGGAGCATCTGGGGGTACTGTTCCTCTCCCAGCTGCTGCCGGAATATCCCCAGCTCCTGCAGGAGCTGATGGGCAGCGGCATCCGCAAGCGGACCCACGATCTCAAGACCCTGCTCTTCCGGCTTTTGCAGCAGGGGATCCGGGGTGAGGATTTCATCACGGACACGGCTCTGGCAGGCTATCTTCTGGCCCCCACCGACGGAAGCTATGAGCTGGAGAAGCTGGGCCTCAGCTGGTTCAACCAGGAATTTCCCCATGCAGCAGACTATCTGGCCCCGGATGCCTTCGGGCCGCTGGCGGACTTTGAACGGGCTCGGCAGCAGGGCGCAGATCCCTTTGCCGACGCACCTGACGGCGCAGCGGCACGGGAAGCGGGGAGCCGTCCCATGGGGGCACTGCTGAGCCACTGCTCCCTGGTGGAAGCCCTCAGCGAGGTGATGGAGCCCAAGCTCCGGGAGCTGGGGATGGAGGAGCTGTACCGGCAGGTAGAGCTGCCCCTGTGCCCGGTGCTGGCGGATATGGAACAGCAGGGCATGCTCATTGACGGTGCCGAATTGGAGGCCTTCGGCCAGATGCTGGACAGTCACATCCGTGAGATGGAGCAGCAGATCTACGATATGGCCGGTGGGCCCTTCAACATTCAATCCCCCAAGCAGCTGGGACAGGTGCTCTTTGAGCAGCTGCAGCTCCCCCACGGAAAAAAGACCAAGACCGGCTGGTCCACCAACGCCGATGTGCTGGACAAGCTGCGGCATCAGCATCCCATTGTGGCCGAGGTGCTCTCCTACCGGCAGTACAGCAAGCTGAAATCCACCTATGCCGATGGGCTTTTGAAGGTGATGGGCCCCGATGGGCGGATCCACACCTCGTTCCAGAACACCGTCACCGCCACCGGGCGGTTGAGCTCCACGGAGCCCAATCTTCAGAACATCCCGGTGCGCACGGAGCTGGGGGCGGCACTGCGGAAAATGTTTGTGGCGCCGGAGGGCTGGGTACTGGTGGACGCCGACTATTCCCAGATCGAACTGCGGCTCCTGGCCCACATTTCCGATGACCAGCACATGATCCAGGCCTTCCGGGACGGGGAGGACATCCACACCGCCACCGCCGCCCAGGTATTCGGCGTGGCGCCGAAAGACGTAACGGCGGAGATGCGCCGCCGGGCCAAGGCGGTGAATTTCGGCATCGTCTACGGCATCTCCGAGTTCTCCCTGGCACAGGACATCGGGGTATCCCGGCAGGAGGCCAAGGACTATATGGAACGCTACTTCGCCCGCTACAGCGGCGTCCGGGCCTACATGGACCGGGTGGTGGAGGAGGCCAAGGCCAATGGCTATGTGGCTACCCTCATGGGACGCCGGCGGTGGCTGCCGGAGCTGCAGTCCTCCAATTTCAATCTCCGCTCCTTCGGCGAGCGGGTGGCCCTGAACATGCCCATCCAGGGCACGGCGGCGGACATCATCAAGCTGGCCATGGTACGGGTACACCGGCGGCTCCGGGAAGAGGGGCTGCAGGCAAGGCTCATCCTGCAGGTACACGACGAGCTCATCGTGGAGTGTCCCCAGCAGGAGGCGGAGACGGTACAGCGTCTTTTGGAGCAGGAAATGGAACAGGTGGTGGCCCTGAAGCTGCCCCTCATCGCCCAGGCCCATGCCGGAAAGAGCTGGGCCCAGGCCAAGGAATAGAGAGAGAAGGGACAAGATGAAACGACTGATCGTATTGCTGGGCGTGGTGGGGATCTCCACGTCGGCCATTTGGGTGCGCTGGTCCACGGCGCCCTCCCTGGTACTGGTATTGTACCGGATGAGCCTGGCAGCGCTGCTGCTGCTGCCGGCGGTGGTACGCAACCGGGAGGAGCTGAAAAAGCTCACACGCCGGGACTGGCTGATGACCATGGCCGCAGGCTGCTGTCTGGGTCTGCATTTTGCCTCCTTCTTTGAAGGCGTGCGGAACACCACCATCGTGGCCTCCTCCCTGCTGTCGGATACGGAGGTACTGTTCGTGGCCGCCGGCAGCATCCTGTTTCTGGGCAGAAAGTTCAGCCGCCGCAGCTGGGTGGCGCTGTTCATCGCCCTGGTGGGCGCCATCATGGTGGCCCTGGCCGGGTCCTCCGACGGAACGCCTACCCTGTGGGGCAACGCCCTGAGCCTGCTCTCGGCCCTGCTGCTGGGTATGTACACCATGATCGGCTCGGAGTGCCGCCAGCGGGTCAGCAACGCCACCTACACCTTTGTAGCCTACTGCTTCGCCGCCGCAACGGTGCTGGTGGTGGCAGTGGGCAGCGGTACATCGCTGGGTGGCTACGGTGCCGTCAACTGGCTCACTGCGCTGGCCATGGCGGTGGTATGCACCTTGCTGGGACACAGCATCTTTACCTGGGGACTGAAATATCTGTCCCCGGCCTACATATCCATGGTGAAGCTGTTGGACCCCCTGTTTGCCGCTGTTTGGGGCCTGTTCTTCCATGAGATGCCCACAGCCCTGGTACTGGTGGGCGGCGTCATCGTGGTGGCAGGCGTTGCATTGTATGGACGGGCTACGGAGGAATCAGCATGAAAGAACCCATTCGGATCGTACCTATGAACGCCGAGCATCTGGACGAGCTGGAACGGCTGGAGCGGATCTGCTTTTCCCGGCCCTGGTCCCGGCGGATGCTGGCAGAGGAACTGGACAACGCCTGCGCCGCCTTTCTGGTGGCCCAGGACGATGACGGCACGGTGCTGGGTTATGCCGGGCTGCTGGTGGTAGCCGATGAGGGCTATATCACCAACGTGGCGGTATTCCCGGAGTACCGGCGTCACGGCATCGCCGGGCGGCTGATCCAGGTATTTCTGGACTTTGCCCAGGCCAACCAGCTGGCGTTCCTGACGCTGGAGGTGCGGCCTTCCAACGTCGCTGCCATCGCCCTGTACGGAGGTTTCGGCTTCGCGGAAGTGGGCAGGCGGAAAAACTACTATGATCTTCCCAAGGAGGATGCCCTGATTATGACACGATTCTTTCAGCAGGAGGAACAGGCATGAACATCCTGGCTTTTGAGTCCTCCTGTGACGAAACGGCAGTAGCCGTAGTCCGGGACGGCAGGACGGTACTCTCGGACGTGGTGTTATCCCAGGCGGATATGCACGCCATCTACGGCGGCGTGGTGCCGGAGATCGCCTCCCGCAAGCATGTGGAGGCCATTGCCGGTCTGGCGGACGCCGCTCTGGAGCAGGCGGGCCTCACCCGGCAGGACATCGACGCCGTGGCGGTGACCTATGCGCCGGGGCTCATCGGCGCCGTACTGGTGGGGGTGAGCTTCGCCAAGTCCGCCGCCTATGCCCTGGGGGTACCCCTGATCCCGGTGCACCATATCCGGGGCCACATCGCCGCCAACTATCTGGCCTTTCCGGAGCTGGAGCCGCCCTTCCTGGCCCTGGCCATTTCCGGAGGCAACACCCTCATTGTGGATGTGCGGGATTACACCGACATGGAGATCCTGGGGGCTACCCGGGACGATGCGGCGGGGGAATGCTTCGACAAGGCCGCCCGGGTACTGGGTCTTCCCTATCCCGGCGGCAAGCCCATGGATCAGCTGGCTCAGCAGTCCCAGGGCGGCAAATATGATCTGCCCCGGGCACAGGTGTCCGGCTCGGATCTGGACATGAGCTTCTCGGGTCTGAAAACGGCAGTGGTGAACCTGGTGCACAACGCCCAGCAAAAGGGCGAAGAGCTGGACAAGTCCGCCCTGGCCCGGGATTTCACCATGGCCGTCAGCGACGAATTGATCCCCCGGATGGCGCTGGCCCTGCAGCGCACGGGACGCACCGTAGTGGCGGCGGCAGGCGGCGTAGCCGCCAACTCCATCATCCGCACCCGGCTGCAGGAAGCCTGCAGTCAGGCAGGCGCCCGGCTGTATCTGCCGCCGCTGCGGCTTTGCGGCGATAACGGCGCCATGATCGGCGCCCAGGCTTACTATGAGTATCTGGCAGGCCATACGGCCCCTCTGGATCTCAACGCCTATGCCACTATGGATCTGGACCAGCAAATACAAAAATAAACTCCGGCGCCTGCTCAGCGGCAGGCGCCTCTTTTTGACCGTTTCTTTGCGGTCTTGACAGAAAAACTGCAAGCTCTATTATTATGTCAATTTATGGCGTTGGAAACAGCAGGTGGAAAATGCCCTTTGCAGCGTTTGGAATATTCTGGCAAAATTGCGTTAAAGCATTGAAAATACATGATTATTTGCTTGTGGAAAAGTGTGTGGATAATGTGAATAACTATCTGTAGATCATTATGGCATGTAGAATTATGTAAAACGATGCTGGGAAATCAGAAATTGTAAAAGCGGCGAAAAAGTTCGGTAAAAGCCAATGGGAGACGAAAGGCCACACCTTTTGGACCATAAGCCACTTCCACCGTTCTCCGGGACAGCGGCGGCAATACGCCCCGGCAAAAGCCACACAGATGGTTGCCATTACGTTATGTAATATTCAACTGCAGGGAAAAAGTCACCGATGTGGAATTGACAAAGAATCAGATCGATGGTAGAATACCTGCTGTGGCATATGGCCCACTCCGTTATGCTGGAATAGCTCAGTCGGTAGAGCAGCTGATTCGTAATCATCAGGTCGCGTGTTCAAGTCACGTTTCCAGCTCCACGTCGGAGCAAAGTCCGCTTTGCTCCGACGTCTTTTTATGCCTGTGGCAAAAAAGACGTCATCCGCCCGCTCCCTTGCTCCTCCTTTCCAAACCGCAACCGCTTCGCTGGGTTGCGGTTTGGTGCCGCCGCTGCGCGGCGGTTTTGTCTGTCGTGGAAAGAATATCGATTTTAACCACCCCGTCCACGTGGCTGCAAGGTTTCGCTTTGCAGCCACGTCTTTTTTATATCTGCGGGGTAACGGCCGCAATAACACCTATAAGGATGGATTTCCCATGTATCTGGAGTTCTTGCAAGAGAATATGATGGGCCCCAACGCCTGGCTGATGGCCCAGGAGCTGACGGCGGATCTGCCGCTGCAGCCCGGAATGCGGGTTTTGGATCTGGGATGCGGTCGTGGTCTCTCCTCCATCTTTTTGGCGGAAAAGTTCAAGGTCCATGTCTTTGCCGTGGATCTGTGGACCTCTGCCACCGAAAATTACAGACGCTTCCAGCAAGCCGGTGTAGCGCATCTGGTCACTCCCCTGCAGCTGGATGCGCTGCAGCTTCCTTTCGCCCACGATTTCTTTGATGCAGTGATCAGCGTGGACTCCTATCATTATTTCGGCAGCAACGATACCTACTTTGCCGAACATCTGAAGCCGCTTTTGAAAAAGGATGCGGTGGTAGCCATTGCATTCCCCGGCATGAAATATGAGGTGCATGACAACATACCCAAGGAAATGGAACCGCTGTGGCCATCGGAGGCCTTGGACATGTGGCACTCCATTCCCTGGTGGCGGCCCAAGTTCCAGCCACATCTGCACCATTTCCAAATAGGAGAGATGGATTGCTTTGACCGTGCCTGGCAGGATTGGCTGGCCTGCGACAACCCGTATGCGGCGGAGGATCGGGTGATGATGGACACGGACAATGGCCGGTACATGAATTTGATCAAGCTTACCGGACTGCTTTCCTGAACCCATGATTTCAGACAGAGAAAGACACGACAAAAGTCGTGTCTTTCTCTGTTGTGCTTCCCCAAAGCTTTCCGGCAAAACGGTACTGCCGGCGACAGCGTCCACATAGAATGGCAAGAGCGAATGCTCAATACCGCAAACAATAAAGGAGATCAATTTCGTACACGCTCCGAGATACCTTGACGGTAAAAGAGTTCAGCTCATAGATATTTACTACAACGGCGTTGGCATACTGAGAGAACTCACTCCCGGAGAAATGGAAGAAGCGTTCCAAAAGCATATGGCGGAACGCAAAGCAAAAACGGCATAGCCAATGGCTATACCGCTTAACGAAATCAATTATTCAGTTTAGATACAAGAGCCACCCATTGGGGCACCTTCCTTACGGAGGGTGCCCCAACCGTGTCTCTTTTCTTTTTGCCTGCAGGATTCAATCCTCCTGCCGGGCCAGCAGGTCCCCCTGCTCCGGATGCCGGGCAAACCACGCTGCAGCATAGGAGCAGACGGGCACCGCCCTTTGCCCCTGGGAGCGCAGCTCCGCTGCTGCCGCTTCCAGCAGCTGTGCCGCCAGCCCCTGGCCCCGCATCTGCTGCTGCACCACGGTGGAGACGATCTCCACCCGGTCACCGCCGGCGGGACGCAGCAGTACATAACCCATCTCCCGGCCTTCCCCGTCCATCATGTGGATGCCATCTGCTTCGCGCCGTAACTCCATATTCTCCGCTCCTTTCTTTTAATAAGTATACCGCAGCCCATCCTGCTGTTCTGTAACAGCATCACCAAACCTGCGCAGTTTTTTTCATCCTGCGAAGAAATCCTTAGCGGAATATTAGCTCTCTTCTTCACCATTTTTTGAACTATTAGGTGTAAAATATATGGCTGAATGAAGATTATCAGTCCAAAAAAGACCTAAGATATATGGGAGGAAACCATGTCGAAGCAGTATCGTGCCGGAGTGGATATTGGATCTACCACCGTTAAGCTGGTGGTGATCGATGAAGCGGGCCGGATTCTGTTCGGGAAATATCAGCGGCATCACGCCCACACCCAGCGGACCCTGGCCCAGCTGCTGCGTCAGGCCCGGGAGGAGATCGGCAGCTGCCTGCTGCAACTGAAGATCACCGGTTCCGGCGCCATGGGCGTCAGCAAAGCGCTGGCCATCCCCTTTGTGCAGGAGGTGGTAGCCACCTGCAGCGCTGTGGAGTTTACCGCACCTCAGACGGATGTGGCCATCGAACTGGGCGGCGAGGACGCCAAGATCATTTATTTCACCAACGGGCTGGAGGAGCGCATGAATGGCGTCTGTGCCGGCGGCACCGGCTCGTTCATCGACCAGATGGCCTCGCTGCTGCAGACGGACGCCTCCGGCCTCAACGCCGAAGCCGCCCACTATCAGCAGATCTATCCCATCGCCGCACGGTGCGGCGTGTTCGCCAAGTCCGACATCCAGCCCCTCATCAACGACGGTGCTGCCCGCAGCGATCTGGCGGCATCCATCTTCCAGGCGGTGGTGAATCAGACCATCTCCGGTCTTGCCTGCGGCAAGCCTATCCGGGGCTGCGTGGCCTTTCTGGGCGGCCCCCTGCACTTCCTGCCGGAGCTGAAAAACGCCTTCATCCGCACCCTGCATCTCACCCCGGAGCAGGTGGTGGATCCCTCGGATTCCCACCTTTTTGCGGCCCTGGGCGCAGCCCTGGAAGCCGGTGACGCACAGGCGGTGGAACTGGACGGACTGCTGGAACAGATGGAGCAGGGCGTGGAGGTACAGCTGGAGCTCAAGCGGCTGCCGCCGCTGTTCCGGGATCAGGAAGAGTATCAGGCCTTTTACACCCGGCATCGCCGGGCGGTGCTGGCCAAGGCACCGTTGTCGGAATACAGCGGTGACTGTTTCCTGGGCATCGATGCCGGGTCCACCACCACCAAGCTGGCCCTCATCGGTACGGAGGGACAGCTGCTGTTCTCCTACTATTCCAGCAACCACGGAAACCCGGTGCAGACCGCCATCAACGCCGTGTCCGCCATGAGCCAGCAGCTGCCGCCTACGGCCCGGATCGTGCGCTCCTGCTCCACCGGTTACGGAGAAGGATTGCTGCAATCCGCCTTTGCTCTGGATGAGGGCGAAGTGGAGACGGTGGCCCACACCACCGCCGCCTGCTTTTTCGACCCCCAGGTGGACTGCGTGCTGGATATCGGCGGGCAGGACATGAAGTACATACGGCTCAAGGACGGCGTGGTGGACAACGTGATCCTCAACGAGGCCTGCTCCTCCGGCTGCGGCTCCTTTATTGAAAACTTCGCCAATTCCATGGACTATACCGCCGAAGGCTTTGCCGCCGAGGCCCTCTATGCCCCTCAGCCGGTGGATCTGGGTACACGGTGCACCGTGTTCATGAACTCCAACGTGAAGCAGGCTCAGAAGGAAGGGGCACGGGTGGCGGACATCTCCGCCGGGCTTGCCTATTCCGTCATCAAAAACGCCCTGTTCAAGGTCATCAAGCTGGCCGATCCCAAGGATCTGGGTGAGCACATCGTGGTGCAGGGCGGTACCTTCCACAACCAGGCGGTGCTGCGGGCCTTTGAGCGGGTATCCGGCCGGGAAGTCACCTGTCCCGACATTGCCGGGCTCATGGGCGCCTTCGGTGCGGCACTGCTGGCCCGGAAGCACTATCACGGACAGGAGACCACCATGCTCTCCATCCCGGAAATCCTGGCCCTGGAATACACCACCTCCGCCCTGCGCTGCGGCGGATGCAGCAACAACTGCATGCTGACGGTGAACAAGTTCTCCGGCAACCGCCGGTATATCACCGGCAACCGCTGCGAAAAGGGGCTGGGCAACACCGCCCGGGGCGAAAAGGCCCCCAACGTGGTGGCCTACAAACAAAAGCGGATGCTGGACTATCCGCCGGCGCCGGAAGATCAGGCGCCCCGGGGCGTCATCGGCATCCCCCGGGTGCTGAATCTCTACGAAAACTATCCCTTCTGGGCCACCCTCTTCCGCCGTCTGGGATTCCGTGTGATCCTCTCCCCGGTATCGGACCGGAAGATCTATCAGCTGGGCATGGAGTCCATCCCCTCGGAGTCGGAATGCTATCCCGCCAAGCTGGCCCACGGCCATGTGCAGTGGCTCATCAACCAGGGCATCACCACCATTTTCCATCCCTGTGTGTTCTTTGAGCATCAGGAGACTGCTGCTGCCCAGAACCACTACAACTGTCCCATGGTGGTAAGCTATCCGGAAAACCTGAAAAACAACGTGGAAGCCGTCACAGAGGGCAAGGTGCGCTATGTCCGCCCCTTCATCGCCCTGACGGATGAAAAGACGGCAGCGGACCGGCTGGTGGAAGTGATGGCCCAGGAATGGGGCATCGATGCCAAGGAGGTACGCTCCGCCGTCCACGATGCCTGGCAGGAGCAGCACCGGGCCAAGGAGGACGTGCGCAAGGAAGGCGTACGGGTATTGCAGTGGATGGAGCAGAACGGCCGCCGGGGCATCGTGCTGGCAGGCCGGCCCTATCACATCGACCCGGAGATCAACCACGGCATTCCGGAGATGATCGCCTCCTACGGTCTGGCGGTATTCACCGAGGACAGCCTGCCGGTGGACTTTGAACCTCAGCGGCCCCTGCGGGTGCTGGATCAGTGGGTGTATCACTCCCGGCTGTACACGGCAGCGGAATTCGTCTGCCGCCGGAAGGATCTGGAGCTGGTACAGCTCAACTCCTTCGGCTGCGGACTGGACGCCGTCACCACCGATCAGGTGTCGGAGATCCTGGAATCTGCCGGAAAGCTTTACACCGTACTGAAGATCGACGAGGTCAACAATCTGGGCGCCGCCCGGATCCGGATCCGCAGCCTGCTGGCGGCCATGGACATGCGCCGCAGCATCCCTACGGAGCAGAAAGAGCTGACCTATCACCGCACGGAGTTCACCCAGGAGATGTTCCGGGACGGCTACACCATCCTGGCGCCTCAGATGAGCCCCATCCATTTTGATATCCTGGAGCCGGTATTCGCACGGTACGGGTTCCATGTGGAAGTGCTGAAAAACGACAACCGCAACGCCATCGAAACCGGCCTGCGGTATGTGAACAACGACGCCTGCTTCCCCTCCATCACCGTGGTGGGGCAGCTGATGGACGCCGTTTTGTCCGGAAAGTACGACACCCACCGGCTGGCCCTCATCATGACCCAGACCGGCGGCTGCTGCCGGGCCAGCAACTATGTGGGCTTTATCCGCCGGGCCCTGGACAAGGCGGGCTACGGCTACATACCCGTCATCTCCCTCAACGCCTCCGGCCTGGAATCCAATCCCGGGTTCCACATACCGCCCCAGCTGCTGGCGGCGGCAGCCAAGGCGGTGGTATACGGCGACCTCTTCATGCGCTGCGTCTATCGGGTGCGGCCCTATGAGAAGGAGCCCGGTTCCACCGATGCGCTGCACCGGTACTGGCGTGACAAATGCATCGATTCTCTGGTGAATCCCCACAGCAAGGAGCGCTACGGACGGCTGTGCCGCCAGATCGTGGAGGCCTTTGACCGGCTGCCCATCCACGAGGATCTGGTAAAGCCCAAGGTAGGCGTGGTGGGTGAGATTCTGGTGAAATACATGCCCCTGGCCAACAACCATCTGGTGGAGCTGCTGGAGCGGGAGGGTGCCCAGGCTGTGGTGCCGGATCTCATGGATTTCATGAACTATTCCCTGTACAACAGCGTATACCGCCACCGGTATCTGGGCGGCTCGCTCCGTGCAGCCCTGGGTGCACGGGCCGGTATTGCCGCCATCCGGCGGCTGCGGATGCCGGCTATCCGGGCACTGGAGCGCAGCCGCCGCTTTGAGGCTCCCATCCCCATCGAAAAAGTAGCGGACATGGCAAAGCCCTTCCTGTCCGTGGGCAATCAGTACGGCGAGGGGTGGTTCCTCACCGGCGAGATGGTGGAGCTGATCCAGAGCGGCGTGCCCAACATTGTGTGCATTCAGCCCTTTGCGTGTCTGCCCAATCATGTGGTGGGCAAGGGCGTCATCAAGGCGCTGCGCAGCGTCTATCCCCAGGCCAATATTGCCGCCGTGGACTACGATCCCGGCGCCAGCGAGGTCAATCAGCTCAACCGCATCAAGCTGCTGCTGACCACCGCCCAGCGGGCATTGCAGCACAAGGCATAAGATTTGCGGAAGGACAGGGTTTGCCCCTGTCCTTCCCTTTACTTTTGGGCAGGAATATGCTATCTTAAATGTGGAACCATCCGGAAAGAGGGAATGAGATGGAGTATAAAGCCGCCATTATGGACGAGGCGCAGGTGCAGCGCTCCCTGGCCCGTATCGCACACGAGATCATCGAAAAGAATAACGGCTCCCAGAACATCTGTCTGCTGGGCATCCGGCGTCGCGGCGTCCCGCTGGCAGCCATGCTGGCCGAGAACATCCGGAAGTTTGAAGGCGTGGAGGTACCTCTGGGTCATATTGACATCACACTGTACCGGGATGATCTTTCCCAAATGGCGCCTCAGGCGGAAACCTCCGGCAGCGTTATCCCCTGTGATGTGAACAAGTGCACCGTCATTCTGGTGGACGACGTGCTCTATACCGGGCGCACCGCTCGGGCCGCCATCGAAGCTGTGGTACGTCACGGACGGCCCTTAGCCATTCAGCTGGCGGTATTGGTGGACCGGGGGCATCGGGAACTCCCTATCCGGCCGGACTATGTGGGCAAAAACGTGCCCACTTCCCGGGACGAGGTAGTCTGCGTCATGGTGGAGGAGTACGACGGCGCTACCGGCGTGGCTCTGTACCAAAACTGAATGAGGCTTTTGTCATCCGGCGCCCTTCGCCGGGTGTAACAGCATACAAACACACGAAAATCAAAATAAAGGAGTATATGTATCATGGAAAACAAAGTTCTGGTGGAAACTTCCGCAAGACACGTCCATCTGACCGAGGAGGCCATCGCCATCCTGTACGGTGAAGGCGCCAAGCTCACCCCCAAGAAGGCCCTGAGCCAGCCCGGCCAGTTTGCCTGCGAGGAGCGGTGCACCGTGGTGGGACCCAAGAAGTCCCTGAATAACGTAGTCATCCTGGGGCCCGCCCGCTCCAAGTGCCAGGTGGAGGTCTCCTTCACCGATGCCCGCACCCTGGGCGTTCCCGGTGTGATCCGGGAATCCGGTGATCTGGACAATACCCCCGGCTGCAAGCTGGTGGGTCCTGCCGGCGAGCTGGAGATCAGCGAGGGCGTTATCGTGGCCCAGCGCCATGTCCACATGACTCCCGCTGATGCCGAGGCCTTCGGCGTATCCGACAAGGAGATCGTCAAGGTGCACATCGACTCCGAGCGCAGCGCCGATCTGGATGACGTGCTGGTCCGCGTCAGCGAGACCTGCGGCCTGGCCATGCACATCGATACCGATGAGGCCAATGCCACCTGCGCCTTCGGCACCATCTACGGTACCGTCATCAAGAAGTAATTGGTCTATCCCAAAGAAAGCCAGCCCCGCAGGCTGGCTTTCTTATTCCCGGTATCCCGTCAATTCCTCCTTTTCCCCGCATCTCCGGCAGCTGTCCGGTTTTCCGGATATGACGGCCTATATCCTGGTGTGTAATCTCCCCCTGAAGGGGATTTATAAAGAAAGAGAGGAATGAAATGATGAAAAAACTTTGTGCACTGGCCCTGGCCCTGCTCCTGGCCATGTCTCTTGCAGCCTGCGGAAGCGGCGGCGGCAACGAGAGCAAGCCGGAAACCGTGGTCACCGAATTCTGTGAGGCGCTTAAGGCGCTGGATGGCGAAAAAGCCAACGCTTGCCTGGCCGCTCCCATGTCGGATGCCCTCTTCTCTGAAGACGCCAATATGCCCGAGGACATCCCCGATTCTCAGGAGATGGAAGATCAATTCAATGCCTGGGCGGCTCAGATGACCTACACTCTGGGCGAAGTCACGGTGGACGGCGAAACCGCCACGGTACCGGTACATATTACCTATGTGAATGCTGCCGACGTGTTTACCCAGGCCCTCAGCGAGTATTTCCTCCAGGCCTTCAGCCTGGCCCTCACCGGCGCCGATGAAGAGCAGCTGACCCAGCTGATGATGGATCTGCTGAAGGAAAAGATGGAGACGGTATCTACCTCCACCGGCGAGGCAGACCTGACCTTCACCTGCCAGCAGACAGATGGGGAGTGGAAGATCGCCGCGCTGACGGATGACCAGCTCACCTCCCTGACTCGTATCCTTTCCTGCGGCATACTGGATGTGACCCAGGAGCTGGAAGAGTCTTTCGGTGCGTAAACTTCAGCAGTGCCCATACACAGCAAATAAAAGGCCCGAACCATATGGTTCGGGCCTTCAGCCTGTCTAAAAAGTCTTTTCGACAGGCTGCTGCACTTTTTGAAACTTCAAAAAAGTTTCAAAAAGTGGTTTGACTGGACGTGAAAGACAACCCTGACGGTTTTCTTTCACACTATCTTTCCCTCCGAAACCTTC
>CALWXA010000081.1 GCA_944385395.1 uncultured Oscillospiraceae bacterium
GCCCTCGACGGCAGGCTCGGTATGCAAAACCGAAAGAAGAAAACAGCCTGACAACGCAAAGCGGCGGCACAGCCTTTCGGCTGCACCGCCACCTTACATATTTCCTTCGTTATCGCACCTCGGCTAATGCCGCACCTCTTTTTTCAAAAACTGCCAATAGGGATAGAACCGTCATCCTGCCCCTTCTCCACCGACAGGATCTGCAGCCAGTAGCCTTTGCCGCTCTCCAGCTCCACGTATACACGATCCCCGGTCCGGTGCCCCATCACCGCCCGGCCCACCGGAGACTCCTTGCTGATGAGCCCCTCCAGTGCGTTCTGCCGCAGTGTGGTCACCAGCCGGATGGTGCGGCGCTTCCCCGTCTGCTCCATAAGGATCTCCACCGAGTCGTAGAGCCCTGCTGCATCGCTCTGGGTACTATCGTCAATGATCTTGGCGGTTTTGATCATCCGCTGCAGATAGCGGATCCGGCTTTCGTTGCGGTTTTTCTCCTGCTTGGCACATTTATACTCAAAATTCTCGCTGAGATCGCCGAACGCCCGGGCAGTCTGTACGTCCTCAATCAGCTGGGGCCGCAGCACCTGGATGCGGTAGTCGATCTCCTCCTGCATTTTCTGCACATCGCCTTTTGTCAGTTCATCATACATATTATGTTTCCTCCAACAGTTCTGCCAAACGCTGTAAGCCCCACTGCAGGGCCTCCGGTTCAATGCCGGAATAATTCACCACCACCACATGGGGCGGCGCTTTCTCCGGGCTTCTGTAGTAATCCGACAGCAGCGCCAGACGTATCCCCTGCTCTGCCGCCCGCCGCCGCAGCTCCTGGTCGGACAGCCGGGTATCCAGCCGCATCAGGAAATGGAGCCCGGCATCCTGCTCCATGATCTCCGCCCGGCCTGCCAGCGGCCCGGTGCGGATGGCCTGGATCACCGTATCCCGCTTTTGCCGGTACCGGTTGCGCATGCGGTTGATGTGCCGCTCATACCGCCCCTGGAGCATGAACTGGGCCAGGGTATACTGTTCAAAAGCCGACACCGTGCAGGCATAGAAACTCAGACGCCGCCGATATTCCTGCAGCAGATGGGGCGGCAGCACCATGTAGCTGGTGCGGATGGACGGCGCAATGGTCTTGGAGAAGGTGTTGAGATAGATCACCTTCTCATGCCGGTCAGCGGAAAACATGGTGGGAATGGGCCGTCCTACGAAGCGGAACTCGCTGTCGTAATCGTCCTCTAAAATATAGCGCCCCTCCTGCTCCGCCGCCCAGCGCAGCAGTTCCTGCCTTCGGGTGATGGGCATGACGATACCGGTAGGATAGTGGTGCGACGGGGAAATATGCACCACGTCTGCGCCGCTTTTTTCCAGTGCAGTGGCAGACAGTCCGCTGTGATCCAGCGCAAGCCGCTCCAGTGCCACCTGATTGCTCTCATAGATCCGTGGGATCTTGCTGTAGCCCGGCTCCTCCACAGCATAGCACCGGTCTCTGCCCAGCAGCTGGATCAGCAGATGGTACAGAAATTCGGTACCGGCGCCAATGACGATCTGTTCCGGGTCAACGGTCATGCCCCGGAATTGCTGCAGATGCCTGGCGATGGCCTGACGCAGCAGTAAAATGCCATTGTAGGGCGTGGGCCGCAGCAGCCCTTTGTCCTGCTCCAGAATGGTCTGACGCATCAGCCGGGCCCACACCGTAAAGGGAAAGTACTCTGCAGAGATGGAATTGGTCACCAGGTCCAGCACATACCGGGGCTCCTCTTCTGTTGCCGGCAGCGCATGGCCTTCCTGCCCCCGGAGCGGCTGCTCCACCCGGCTGACATAGTACCCCCGCTTCTCTACACTATAGATATATCCCTCCGCCAGCAGCTGTTCATAGGCATTTTTCACCGTAATGACACTGATCTCCAGATGATCGGCCAGCATCCGCTTGGACGGCAGCTTCTCCCCTGCCGCCAGCCGCCCGGCCAGAATATCTCCCTTGATGTGCTGGTAAAGCTGCTGGTAGAGACTGATCCCCTCCGTTTTGGAAAATGTATAGGTCAGCATAGCCCCTCCGTCTGGTTATAACAAAGATAATCAAAATGGATATTTCAATAATACCAGATACTACTATAATACAGATAGAGTCAAAAAACAAGGGGGGCTTTCCCATGAAAAACAATCAAATCAAAAAAATGGTGCTGGCAGCCTTGATGGCGGCACTGGTATGCGTCGCCACCATGATCATTGAGATTCCCTCCCCGGCCAACGGGTATGTGAATCTGGGTGACTGCTTTGTGCTTTTGTCTGCCTGGCTGCTGGGGCCCTGGTACGGTGCAGCGGCAGCGGGTCTGGGTTCTATGCTGACGGATCTGTTCATGGGATATGCCTATTATGCCCCGGGTACACTGGTTGTGAAAGGTCTCATGGCGGTGTTGGCCGCTGTGATCTATCACGTAATGGGCCATCGGGCATCGAAAGCCGCCTGCCTGGTCAGCGGCCTGGCAGCAGAGGTATGGATGGTAGCAGGTTATTTCCTGTACGCCGGTTGGTTTTTGGGTTACGGCCCTGTGGGCGCTGCAGCCAGCATCCCCGGGAATCTGGTACAAGGCACCGTGGGCTTAGTGGCTGGCATGGCGCTGCTGGCTATACTCCGCCGTGCCAAGCTGCAGGAAAAGCTGGTTTGATGGATGGATAGAAAGGAAGGATAAAACATGGCTGGAACCATTCATTCTGTTGAGAAAACAGAGATTTTACAGCAAATTCGTCAGGATGCCGCCGCTGCGGCAGAGCAGTTGGTGGCAGCAGCAGCGCTGCACCGGGGTCAGATCGTGGTGGTAGGCTGCTCCAGCAGTGAAGCGGTTGGCCGCCGGGTAGGCAGCTGGTCCACTCCCGAGGTAGGCGAAGCCATCTTCCAGGGGCTCAGCAGCGTATTTGATCCGCTGGGGGTCTATATTGCCGCCCAGTGCTGCGAGCACCTGAACCGTGCACTGATCGTGGAACGGGATGCCGTTCCCGGTGCAGAGATCGTCAACGTGGTGCCGCAGCCCAAAGCAGGCGGCTCCTTTGCCACCGCCGCCTACCATGCCTTCCGGCATCCCGTGGCCCTGGAAGAGATCCGGGCAGACGCCGGATTGGACATCGGCGGCACCCTCATCGGCATGCATCTGAAAAAGGTAGCTGTGCCGGTGCGGCTGGAGCAGAATCACATCGGCCAGGCTATGGTGCTGGCGGCCCGGGTACGGCCCAAGTTCATCGGCGGCGAACGGGCCAATTACGATGCGTCTTTGAAGGACGGCTATCCCGTCTGGGAGGACTGATCTTCAGGGACGCACGATCCCGATAATGAAACGAGGGTGCAGGATCTTATCCTGCACCCTCTTATTTTGTTCCCTGCTATCCTCGCTTTTTCTCCATTACGAAATTGGTAAGCAAAACGCCCCGACGCTCTACCTGCTGCCGACGGATCACCACATAGCCCCTTCCTTCAAAAAAGGGCCGTGCCGTGATGGATGCATGGGTGGTGACAGTCCCCGGCGCCGCCTGCTCCAGCCGGTCGCAAAGCGCTGTTGCGATGCCCCGGCGCTGCCAGGCGGGATGCACATAGTGCCTGTCCAAGTACCCTGTGGGATCCAGATCCCCGAATCCCAGGATGCGGCTATTCTCCACCGCCACCAGGGAGAAATGCTCCTGAAAAGAACGGTCCCATTGCTCCAGATCCACCTGGCCGGTAGCCCAGGCATCCAGCTGCTGCCGGGTATAATCCTTTGCATTGGTGGTATGTACCGTTTCATAAAAAAGCTGCGCTATCTCACGGCAATCCCCCGGTGCATATTCCCGGATCATAGCTCCCACCTCCCTTTCCCCCTCCTATCACGCCTGCCTGGGATCCGCAAGCGCAGGCATACGAAAAGAGACTGCCCTGCCTGCAGGACAGTCTCTTTCAAATCACCCAGGTGCTCTTCTGAACTTGCCAACGCACTTCTATTGGTTCTTCTCCTGAAGATACAGGGCCGCAAGATACACTGCCATGCCCACAGCGCAGGGGATCAGGCACAGCAGCACCATGGCCGTAGGGGTTTGGGCCGCCGCCCAGACACCCAGCTCCGTCAGTTCCTGGTGCCGGAATGCATAATAGGCTGCTGCCACCACAACCAATACTGCGGCGACAGTCACAGCCGGCAGCGGTGAGCCCTTGGATGCGGTTTCCTGCCCCGAGAAGCTCCGCCCGGAGCCGGCCTGCCCCAGCGCAAGGAGGATCCCGGCGCCAAAGGGAACACACCAGAAAAGGGACAGCAAAGGAGATACTCCGGATACCATCCACTTTGCCTGCTCCATCCAGCAGGCGATGGCCTCATAGCTCACTGCCGTCACCACCACCAGGGACAGCGACAGCGCCGCCGCCACGATCACAAACAGCAAAGCACGGCCTCTGAGGGAAAAGGGCTCTCCCTCCCGGCGGCGGAAAATCAGCCCCAAAATCAGGCTCACCGCCGCAGCCACCCCAAGGGGTGCCGCCAGCCCCCAGGCAGACGAGGCCGGCAGGCTGCTTCCGTTCCAAAGGCCCCGGAAGAAAATACAGGTATAATTGACCGCTGCAACCGCAAGCATACTGTGAAGCAGTCCAAAAGCCAGGGCGAACAACCAGCTGCTCACTCGTCTCATGTAAGATCGCCTCCCATCAAAATCATCCTGCTGCAGATATCACACGGTCCGACAACTTCCGAAAATCTTTCCATAAGCATTTTTCCATACAGGCGGCGCTACATCGTGCTTATTTCATCTGAAATGCTAATTTGAATGACATCCTATATCAGAATAGCAGGATATGCCGTTACTGCCAACTCCGGTGACCAAGAATAGGTTGCACTGTACCAGAACCCATTTTCTGCATAACCCACGGGAGATGCGTTCGGTATGCTCCGGTTCGTCTGATAGCCCGGTTTTGACCTGATGCTCTGAGCCAGTGCCGAGGGCGAATTAGGAGACCCCGCACTTAACTTTGTTGGCGAAACAGCATTCCAGATTTTCACTGCAAAAGATGAACAATTATTATTTTGCGACCAAGTATCATTTGCAAGAATGAGATTGTCTATGATATTAACGTCATCTCTATCCACCGACATTGTAAGGGAAACTCGACCGCTGAACGCACTACTGTCCACCTCATGATGAAGATAGGATTCCAGATTGTACCAAATTCCAACATGGCTCGGTTTACTTCCCCAGGTGCCTATTGTTACTTCTGCACCTCTCCCCAAACGAAGACTTCCTAAATCGTAAGGATCTGAAGATGTATTTTTGAAAGAAATAAATGCGTGCGTACCTGAACAAGAATAAATTGTCAGTTGATCTACTGACATATCCACAGCATGTGCTGGAATAATTGTTGAAAGCAAGATCATCACCGAAACAACAAAAGAAAATAATCTTTACACCGTGCACACTCCTTTCGTAATTACAATCATTCTCTCGTACCATCGGGACAGGCTCACTGGAACTTCCCTATTGGCCCATGGGAACCCTCTCCTTTCTGGGCAGCGCATCCATTCAAATGAGGCGTCAAGATGCAACATATCGGAAGGGCCGGTTTTTCGAAATACAATTTTACCGCTTTTCTATAGTTGAATTATACAATATTTTTCCGAGATTGCAATCACATTACCGATATTGTAACTAAATTGTGATATTCTGCAGGATACAGGCTGATGCTGTCCAGCGCAGCAGTCAAAAAAAGAGGACCGGCGGATGCCGGTCCTCTTTTTGCAGAGACGATCTTTACTTGGCAGCCTTGGCAGCCTTGATAGACTCGATGAGCTCGGGCACCACCTTGAACAGGTCGCCCACGATACCGTAGTCAGCCACCTCGAAGATGGGAGCGGTCTCGTTCTTGTTCACGGCGATGATGCACTCGGAATCCTGCATACCAGCCTTGTGCTGGATGGCGCCGGAGATACCCAGAGCAACATAGACCTTGGGATGAACGGTCTTACCGGTCTGTCCAACCTGATGGTCGGCGGTGATCCAGCCGGCGTCCACGCAGGCACGGGAGGAACCCACGACGCCGCCCAGGACCTCAGCCAGTTCCTCGGCCAGCTTGATGCCGCCTTCCACATCCTTGGAGATACCACGGCCCACGGACACGATGAAGTCGGCGCCGATGAGGTCAACCAGCTTCTTGGCAGCCTTGACGACCTCGGTGACCTCGGTCTGGATGTCAGCAGCGGTCAGGTTGAACTCGGGATGCAGAATCTCCACATCCTTCTTGCACAGACGACGCTTCATAACGCCGGGACGCACGGTAGCCATGGCGGGACGGAAGCGGGGGCAGATGATGGAAGCCATCAGATGGCCGCCGAAAGCAGGACGGGTCATCTTCAGGTCGCGATCCACGGGATGGGGCTCGCGGTTGATCATCACGGTGCCCAGCTTGTCGATACGCTCCTCAGGCAGGGTGGAAGCTTCCTTCAGGAAGCCCTTGTAGTTGGGCATGTCGATGTCCAGGTGGGTGCAGTCGGCGCACAGACCGGTGTGCAGACGAGCTGCGCAGCGGGGAGCCAGGTCACGGCCGATATTGGAGGCGCCGAACAGCAGCACCTCGGGCTTGATCTCTTCCACGGCTTCCACGATCACCTTGGTGTAGGCGTCGGTGGTGTAGTTCTTCAGCAGGGGGGAGTTGTAAACGTACACCTTATCGGCGCCGTACTCACCCAGCTCAGCAGCGATGCCGTCGACGTTGTCGCCCAGCAGGATGCCGCACAGTTCCACGCCCAGCTCGTTGGCCAGCTTGCGGCCCTCGGAGATCAGTTCAAAAGTAGTGGGCATCATGACGCCCTGACGCTGCTCACAGAAAACCCAGACGTTCTTGAAGGCAGCGATATCAGCACTATTAAAAGCCATTTTCGTTGCTCCTTTCCCTTAGATGATGTGCTTGGCGGCCAGAATGCCAGCCAGCTGATCGGTGGTCTCCTTGTCAGCACCCGGCAGCATCATGCCGGCACCCTTCTGAGGAGGCGTAAAGGAGGTCAGAATGTTGGTGGGAGAGCCCTGCAGGCCGATGGTGCTCTTGTCGATCAGAGGATGATCCTTCAGAGTCTCATAGGTCATGGTGACCAGGGGCTTGGAATAGGCTTCAAAAGCGCCGCCAACAGACAGATAACGGGGCTGGTTGAGCTCCTTGATGCAGGTGATCATGCAGGGGGTCTTGACCTTGACGGTCATGTAGCCGTCTTCCAGCATACGCTTAACGGTCAGGGTGTTGCCTTCCTTCTTGATCTCGCCGGCATAAGTCACCTGGGGCAGGTGCAGCTTCTCAGCGATCTGGGGACCAACCTGAGCGGTATCGCCATCGATAGCCTGACGGCCGGCCAGGATGATATCGTCATCTTCCACGCCGTAGGTATCGATACCGGCGGCGATGATCTGGGAGGTAGCATAAGTATCGGAACCACCGAACTCACGGGCAGTGATCAGCACGCCCTCGTCCACGCCCATGGCCATCAGCTCACGCAGCATGCCCTCAGCGGGAGGGGGACCCATGGTGAAAGCCACGACCTTGCAGCCCAGCTCGTCCTTCAGAGCCAGAGCGGCCTCAACGGCGTTCATATCATCGGGGTTGATGATGGTCTGCATGGACGCACGGTCCAGGGTACCATCGGGATTCACGGCCACCTTACCGGAGGTATCGGGGACCTGCTTAACAGTAACTAAAATCTTCATTTTGCCTTTACCTCCTCAATTACTTAACGCCCAGATTGCTGGCGATGACCATACGCTGGACCTCGGAAGTGCCCTCGTAGATCTCGGTGATCTTGGCATCGCGCATCATGCGCTCCACGGGATACTCACGGGTGTAGCCATAGCCGCCGAACAGCTGCACAGCGCGGCGGGTGACATCGGAAGCAGCCTCAGCGGCGAACAGCTTGGCCATAGCGGCATCCATGCTGTACTTCTCGTGATTCTGCTTCTTCATGGCAGCGGAGTATACCAGGAACTGAGCGGCCTGCATGCGGGTGTGCATGTCAGCCAGCTGGAACTGGGTGTTCTGGAACTGAGACAGTCTCTTCTTGAACTGAACGCGCTCCTTGGTGTACTTGATGGCCTCTTCCACGGCGCCCTCGCCGATACCCAGAGCCTGGGAAGCGATACCGATACGGCCGCCGTCCAGAGTTTGCATGGCGATCTTGAAGCCCTGGCCTTCCTTGCCCAGCAGGTTCTCCTTGGGCACGATGCAGTCTTCGAAGATCAGGTCGCAGGTGGAGCTGCCGCGGATACCCATCTTCTTCTCATGCTTGCCCTGAGAGAAGCCGGGGAAATCCTTCTCCACGATGAAAGCGGAGATACCGTGGTTGCCCTTGGTCTTGTCGGTCATGGCGAAGACCACGAAGGTATCGGCCACGTTACCGTTGGTGATGAAGCACTTGGAGCCGTTGAGCACATAGTGGTCGCCCTCCAGCACAGCGGTGGTCTGCTGGCCGGAAGCGTCGGTACCGGCGTTAGGCTCGGTCAGACCGAAAGCGCCCAGCTTCTTGCCGGACAGCAGGTCGGGCAGACAACTCATCTTCTGCTCCTCGGTACCGTCCTCAAAGATGGGAGCGCAGCACAGGGAGGTGTGAGCGGACACGATAACGGCAGTGGTGCCGCAGACCTTGGCCAGCTCTTCCACGCACATGGCGTAGGACAGCACATCGCCGCCGGCGCCGCCATACTGCTTGGGGAAGTAGATGCCGAACATGCCCAGCTTGGCCATCTTCTCCACGGTCTCAGTGGGGAAGCGCTCTTCCTCGTCGATTTCGGCAGCCAGGGGCTTTACTTCGTTCTCCGCAAATTCGCGATACATCTTGCGAACGAGCTGCTGCTCCTTAGTCAGATGGAAATCCATACTCTTATCTCCTTTTTTGAATTACTTTTTGTAGTTGAAGAAGCCCTCGCCGCTCTTGATACCGAGCTTGCCGGCACGGACCATCTTCCGGATCAGCACGTTGGCGCGATACTTGCTGTCATGAGTCTCATTGTACAGCACGTCCATAATGCTCAGCACCACGTCCCAGCCGATGAGGTCACCCAGATGCAGGGGGCCCATGGGATGGTTGGCGCCCAGCTGCATGGCGATGTCGATGTCCTCAGCGGAAGCGACGCCTTCCTGCAGCACACACACGCCCTCGTTGCAGTAGGGGATCAGGATCTTGTTGACCACGAAGCCGGGAGCCTCGTTGACCACAACGGGAGTCTTGCCGATCTCCAGGGAGAGATTCTTGATGTACTCCACCAGGTCAGCCGGGGTATTGGCACCGGCGATGACCTCCACCAGCTTCATAGCGGGCACGGGATTGAAGAAGTGCATACCCACCAGCTGGTGCTTCAGACCGTTGGCCATTTCGGTGATGGACAGAGAAGAGGTGTTGGAAGCGAAGACGGCATCTTCCTTGCAGATGGCGTCCAGGCGGCCCAGCAGTTCCTTCTTCACGCCCATGTTCTCGGCCACGCACTCGATGACCAGATCAGCGTCAGCGGCGGCTTCGAATTCCTCCACCAGCACGCGGCTCATCAGGTCGTCAGCAGCCTCCTGCGTCATCTTGCCCTTAGCCACTCTCTTATTCAGAGAAGCAGCCAGCTTATCACGATGACGCTGAGCGCTGGCCACACTGGATGCATACATCAGTGCCGTGTGCCCCTTGGCGGCAAACACCTGTGCGATACCGCTGCCCATGGTGCCGGCGCCAAAAATTGCGACTTTCATGTGTGTTCCTCCTAATAAAATATAAAATTTTGATTGTTGCCAACTTAATCATCAGGCCGGAGGGGCCTGTTAATTAACAAAAGGTTACTTGTTCTGATACGGCTCGTGCTTCCGCTTTTCCAGGAATGCACCCATACCCTCACGCTGGTCAGCCGTCTCGAAGCAACTGCCGAACAGCTTCTCCTCGATGACCACAGCGGCGTCCATATCCACATCCAGGCCCTCGTTGATAGCCTTCTTGCAGGCCTGTACAGCAATGGGTGCGTTCTGGGCAATGGTCTCGGCCATCTTCTCCGCCGCAGCCATCAGCTCGGCAGCGGGATATACGGCATTGACCAGACCGATCCGCAGCGCCTCGTCAGCTTTGATGTTCCGGGCGGTGTAGATCATCTGCTTGGCCATACCGGGTCCAACCAGACGGGCCAGCCGCTGGGTACCGCCGAAGCCCGGGGTGATGCCCAGACCGGCTTCCGGCTGACCAAATACCGCAGTATCGGCACAGATCCGGATATCACAGCTCATAGCCAGTTCGCAGCCGCCGCCCAGAGCAAAACCGTTCACCGCAGCGATTACAGGGATTGCCAGCGTCTCCAGCTTCCGGAACACGTCGTTGCCCTTCTTGCCGAAGGCTTCGCCGCCGGCCTTGGTAAGGGTGCTCATTTCACCGATATCGGCGCCGGCCACAAAAGCCTTTTCACCCGAGCCCGTCAGCACCAGCGCCCGGATCTCCTTGTCGGCGCTGACCTGATCCAGCATCTCGTTCAGGTCCTCCAGCACCTGGGAATTCAGTGCGTTGAGGGCCTTGGGCCGCTGGATGGTAGCAACGGCCACATGGCCCTTTTTTTCCAGCACGATGTTCGTCACAACAGGTTTCCTCCTTCGTCATCTGCCAGATGCGCACCCTGGAAAAGGCCATGGTGACGCACCAATGCGGAAGGGCGCTATCCCTTGGGGCAGAGTCCTTCCGATCCAACACATATTATAGTGCATCGTCTAAATTTTATCAAGCCCCACAAACCACTGTTTTGCTTTTTTAGCACATTCCACAAAACCACATGGACAACCTTGCACATTTTTAACCCCCCTTCCGCCCCCATTTTGGAGGCAGAGAAAAAGCGGCTGGAAATGGGAAAACCTGTTTGCACCTGCAGCGCTTTTATGGTATAAAAGTAAGGAGCTTTTGCAGGATATCACAGGAGGTTATACAACCATGCGCATGCGGAAAAAGAAGAATCTCACAGCCCGGATGGAGGCCTGCAGCCGCTACGGGATCAGCGATCCTGCCTCTCTGCGGGGTTCCTGGCGCAGTCTCTGTCCCCAGGCCCGTGAGGTACATGTGGAAGTAGGCTGCGGTAAGGGCCGCTTCACCGCTGGAACGGCACAGGCCCACCCGGATGTTCTGCTTATCGCCATTGAAAAGGTGCCGGACGCTATGGTGGTGGCCATGGAGCGCTGCCGGGACGCCGGACTCACCAACGTCTTTTTTGTGGATGGCGACGCTGCCGCTCTGCCGGATTATTTCGCCCCCGGCGAGGTGGACCGGCTGTATATCAATTTCTGCGACCCCTGGCCCAAGAGCAATCAGGCCCGGCGGCGTCTGACCCACGGCAACTTTCTGCAGTTGTACCGCCGTATTTTGAAGAGCGGCGGCGAGATCCACTTCAAAACCGACAATGATAAGCTGTTTGCCTGGTCCCTGGAGGAAATTCCCCAGTTTGGCTTTGCCCTGTCGGAGGTCACCACGGATCTCCACGCCCAGGGCCCCGTGGGGGTCATGACGGACTACGAAGCCAAGTTCTACCAGGATGGCAAAAATATCAACCGCTGCGTGGCTGCCCTGACGGAAGCGGTGCTCCCCTTCCCCACGGATCTCCACCGGGTGAAATCCCGCTGGATGGACGCCTTTGCCCTCAGCATTTCCCCGGAAGAGCTGGGCCGCCAGGTCTTTGCCGCGGGTGGGCATCTGTGGAATGTCTTTCAGCTGCGCCCCTGCCTGGCCGGTGAGGATGCCCGGCAGGCCCTGGCTCAGTTGGATATATCCGACGCCTTTGTGTTCTGGGAGGACGGTCCGGTGCAACCCTTGGGAGATACCCCCGTGCCGGATTTGGCAGAGGGCTTCTATCTGGTGGATCGCGATTTCAGCTGGACTTATGCCCAGACCGATAGCCGCCACGCTTTCTTCTGCCGCCGGGGCTAAAATAACGTCGAGCTGCTTACAAAAAGCCCGCTTCCGGGAATTCCCGGAAGCGGGCTTTTACGCTTGATCCAAAGGTCAGAAATGCTGCTCCAGTGAAGCTTTCACGGCCTTTACCGTATCCTCAATGACCCGGAGCTGCGGCGTAGTACAACTGTCCAGCAAAGACAGAATGGCCTCCGCTGCCGCACTGCGAACAGCCGCTTCCCCTTCTCCGTCGGCGCCAAACAGCAGCTCATCCGTCCGCACCCCCAGCACCGCCGACAGATCCACCAGCACCGGCAGACTGAGCTTTGTATTACCGGTTTCAATATGGCTCATATGGGTCACCGAGATACCGACCTTTTCTGCCAACGCCTCCTGCGACAGCTTGTGGGCCTTCCGAATCTTGCGAATTCGCTGTCCGATCTCATAATAATCCATAGTATACCTGCCCATTCAATATAATTCTACTTGAATTATATAGGCTGCTATGCTATGATTACATAAACTATATAGGCTATATTATGCCTATATAGTTTATATATATGAGAGAAAGAAAGACAAGGAGGAACACATATGCTGGATCAGCAAAAAATCGACATGTACATTATGACAAACCAGAAGTATTTCCCCGAGGAAAAGATCACCTATCTGCAGGATAAGCTGCGTACCATGGACGATCAGAAGTTTTCCCTGCTCACCGCCGTGGAGCTGAAGGAACCCTCCACGCTGCTGCTGGTTTCTATTTTTCTGGGCGTGCTGGGCATTGACCGCTTCATGCTGGGAGATACAGGCATGGGCATTCTCAAGCTGCTGACCTGCGGCTGCTGCGGCATCCTGACCATCATCGATTGGTTCACCATATCGAAAAAGACCAAGGAGTTCAATTTCAATAAAGTCATGACCCTTCTGTAATCTCACGCCGTGACCCTCTTGCTGCGAAAGCATTTGCTGTGGCTGGCGGCTCTTTTGCTGCTGCCCGCAGTATACATGCTGGCAGGCATCACCTGTCCCATTCTGGCACTGACAGGCCACCCCTGCCCCACCTGCGGCACAACCCGGGCTATTGGGGCTCTGCTGCGGGGAAATTTGGCACAGTACGTAAACTACCAGCCCATGGCTCTGCCATTGGCTGCTGCCATGGTGCTGTGCCTGCATCTGCCGTATATAAAGGGCCCCTGGCGTCGCATTGCCCAAGGGGCAGTGGTCGCCGTACTGCTTATCAATCTGTGCCTTTATTTTTCCGGAAGGTAAAGCGGACAGCAAAAAAGCCAAGCTGCATTTGCAGCTTGGCTTTTTATCGTTCTGTATCAAGCGATCACTTGTGTACTCAGGCCTTCTTGGCGATGTCGCACAGGGCGGCGAAAGCCACGGCGTCGTTGATGGCCATCTCAGAGAGCATCTTGCGGTTGATCTGGATACCGGCCACCTTCAGACCGTGCATAAAGGTGGAGTAGTTCATGCCGTTGATCTTGCAGGCAGCGCTGATGCGGGTGATCCACAGCTGACGGAAGTCTCTCTTCTTCAGACGACGGCTGATGTAAGCATAGGTCAGGGACTTCATGACCTGCTGGTTGGCCATCTTAAAGTGCTTGGACTTGGCGCCCCAGTAACCCTTGGCCAGCTTCAGGGTCTTATTTCTTCTCTTACGCGCCATCATGGCGCCTTTCACTCTTGCCATATCTTAATTGCCTCCTATTCTAACGAAACCGTATCTTATTTGTAGGGGATCATCTTGCGGATGGTGGCCTCATTGGTCACATCGGCATAGGTGCCGCTGCGCAGGCGACGGCCCCGCTTGGTATCCTTCTTGGTCAGGATGTGGCTCTTGAACGCATGAGCTCTCTTGACCTTGCCGGATTTCGTCAGATTGAAACGCTTCTTGGCACCGCTGTGGCTCTTCAGTTTAGGCATAATCAATTACTCCTTCCAATGTGTCTTTCGCCGGGGCGGCGAAAAGAACGCTTTTTTACTTGCCCGCCTTGGGAGAGAGGAACATGGACATGTTCCGGCCTTCCAGCTTGGCGGCTTTATCCATGGTGGAAACTTCGGCGCACTGCTCGGCAAACTTCTTCAGCAGATCCCGACCGATCTCGGTATGGGCCATTTCTCTGCCGCGGAAGCGGACGGAGACCTTCACCCGGTTTCCTTCTGTCAGGAACTTCTGCGCATTTTTCAGTTTGGTGTTGAAATCACCCACGTCAATGCCCGGAGACATGCGAATTTCCTTGATCTCCACCACATGCTGGTTCTTTCTGGCTTCCTTCTCCCGCTTGCTCTGCTCAAATCTGTACTTGCCGTAGTTCATGAGCTTGCACACCGGCGGCTGAGCCTGCGGCGAGATCTTCACCAGGTCCAGACCACGTTCCTCGGCGATCTCCAACGCCTGAGCCGAGGACATGATCCCCAACTGCTCGCCGGTGTCACCGATGAGGCGGATCTCTTTATCGCGAATCTCTTCGTTCAGTTGATGCACTACGTTGCTAATACCGAAGCACCTCCAATCCAAAATAAAAAACGCGAACGCCCCCGGCATCCGCGCAACAACACAAAGCCCCTGCGATAGGGTCCTTGGTCACTGTTGACCTCTTTGCTTCAGCTGGAGGTGAGGACGGATGCTCCGACCTTCTTTGTTTTCTATAAGAGTATATCACCCCCCCGCAACTGCTGTCAACACTTTTTTCATGGTTTTTCTCAGGAAAAAAGCGTATATCCTGAGGCAAAGCAGGCAACAATAGGGCCGTACCCTCAATTGGGAAAGTTCAAAAGGAGGTGTCCTCTGTGGACAATTACAAGAACAGCAACATGGATAAGACTCAGAACAAGAGCACCAACCAGACCAAGAATACCAACCAGAACAAGAACACCAATCAGACCAAGAACACCAAGAGCAACAGCAGCGAGAGCAACTGCCGCTGACTTCTCACACGGTGCCGGGGCCGCAGGCAATGCCTGCGGCCCCGGTTATATTCTGCTCATTGAGCCAGATATTCTTCCAGACATACGCCGGATTCATAGATTTCCTTTGCCGCTTCACGACCTACATATCGGTAGTGCCACGGCTCGTACATAATACCGGTGATGTCCGTTTTCTCCTTTGCGTAGCGCAGAATAAATCCATAGCGCCAGCTGTTGGCCATCAGCCACTGCTGCGTCGGCGTATCTGCCTGGGCGTCATCCAGCATCTGGTAGTTCACATCCACAATGTCCAGGGCCAGTCCCACCTGATGCTCGCTGGTGCCGGGCACAGCGGTATCCCGGGCCGCCGCCTTTTCCGCCTCTTCCTGGCTCAATCCCTGATTCAGAAACTGATCCACTGCATAGTCGAACAGCACCTGCTGGGTATTCTGGGTCCGATAGGATGAGCAGATCACCGGCTCCAGCCCCTGTGCCTGAGCGGCCTCCAGCATCTCCATGAGATCATCATAACACCGTGCATCCACCTGGTGGGAAGCATTCACATCTTTCAGCTCTACCGTGAAATTCTCCGGCAGAGGATTCCAGGGATTCACCAGCAGCAGATTCCAGGCGGTCTTGTCAATAGGATTTTCCGGCTGCTCCGGCTCCTCTGGTTCTTCTGTTCCCGGATCAGGGGTTTCCGGCGTTTCTGTCTGACCCGCAGGATCCTCCTTGGGCTCATCTTTGCCCCACGGTTGCCAGATCAGCAAAACCGCCGCCAAAATCACCAGCACCACCGCTGCCAAAAGGCATAGCCGGCGGATCCGCTGCCGGCGGCGGCGCCGTCTGCGCTGTACCCGGCGTCCCTCCTGGGTCATGCCTGCTCACCGCCTTTCAGAACAGCAGGATATACCCCACTGTCATGAAGCTTTCTCAGTGCCGCCGATACCGCAGCCCGGTCCTCCTGATATGTCATGCCGAACCAGCGGTCCGCCGAATGCAGCACCTGCACCTGCAAGTCGCCAGACTCCAGCATCTGACCCACAGCGGTAGGCAGCAGGCATTCTGCTTTCAGATCATCGCCGATCTTGCGAAGAAATACGTGAAAATAGGTTTCCAGCTCGTCAAAAATCGACGGCTGAAAGCCCCACAGATTCATAGACACCACTGCATCAGGATCCAGTGGGCGAACCGTGTCGCCAGACGTATCGGCAATGGTTCCGTCAGAGAAGAGGCGAATCTTCATGGTCTCCCGGATCCCTGTCAGCCATCCATTCTCCGTGCGGCACACACCACGGGTCACTGTACCGTTTTCACTGACAGTATTCTTCAGAAGATATCCTACCATGGCGGCCTGTCCCTGGGCAGGCATGTGCCGCAATGCGTCATACATTACCCGGAAAGCATCCACACCATAATAGTCATCCGCATTGATGACGCAGAACGGCTCCTGGATATACGGCCGGGCACACAGCACCGCATGAACCGTTCCCAGCGGTTTGGTACGCTGAGGGGGAACGGTATAAAACTCCGGCACACTGGTGTAGTCCTGTACCGCAAAGTATACTTCCGGCCGCTGACCCTCATTGGTTCGTGCTGTTTCCAGATATGCTCCGCACATCTGCTTCACCAAGTCGATGATATCCTCTTTTACAATAAATACGATTTTCGTGAATCCGGCCCGCAGCGCGTCATGGATGGAGTATTCCATCAGCATCTCGCCCCCGGGGCCCACTCCCTCCACCTGCTTATTGCCGCCATAGCGGGAACCCAGCCCTGCGGCCATAAGCACCAGTGCAGCTTTCATCAGTCCGCTCCTCTCTCGCCTGTGCCTATGTACACAGGCCGATGTTTTGATATGTTTGTACAGTATATCATCTTTTCCATTGCCATTCAACTATCCCGGACAAGTTCCGCTATTTTCCATGCGGATAAGGTGACATAATTTACTTATGTAAATTTATTTATAATTTTGTCACACTTTTGTCATTATAATTTGTCATATTGTAAATGGAAATATTGGGTATAACGTACTATACTAAGAAAGCACTAACCAATACCCCCACGATGTGTGCAGCTCTACTGCAAATCTGTACTCATCTTCCGGTCGTATTGAATCCAAATTTGAGGTGAGCATCATGCATCGTCGCAACTCAGAAAAACCCCAGCGTGCTTATGGCGGACGCCCCAGGAGTCTGTCCTCCCTGTCCACAGTGGATTGGTTTGGTTTGGCCTGCCTGATCCTGATGGTGGCCTGCAGTGTTATCTTGTTTATCCGGCTGATGTCCACCGGAATGATGACCGGTGCATTGATTGCCATTCTCGTTGCAGTACTGTTGGTTTTCAACGGTGCACATCTTCTGGTGCAGCTGCGCCGTCCGCAGCTTCCCAAGCTGATCTGCGGCATTGTAGCCATTCTGCTCTCCGGCGTGATGATCTATATGGTATCTGTGGCCGGCGCCATGCAGTCTGCCCTGATGGCCATCTCCGGCAAACTGTTGGAGCAGGAAACCACGTATGTGGTGGTACTGAAAGACGATGCAGCGGCGGATATCGGCGATACGGTAGACTACCGGTTCGGCTCTCTCTCCCATGCCGATGAAGAGAATACTGCCGCTCTGCTGGAAGCAGTAAAGGATGGCTTCGGAACCCTGAACAATACATCCTATGACACCGTGACCCAGCTGGCAACCGCCCTTCTGAATAAGGAAGTAGATGCCATTCTGATCAATCAGGGTTACCTGACGCTGCTGGAATCCACGGAAGAGTATGCCACCTTTGCCGACCAGACCCGTATTCTCTATGAGTTCACTACCACCAAGGAAGTGGATCCCATCCAGCCCAACCCCTCCATCACCCGCGAGCCCTTTGTTGTTTACTGCAGCGGTATTGATGCCCGCAGCACAGATATCAACGTCACAAGCCTCAGCGATGTGAATATCATGGCGGTTGTCAACCCCAAGACCCATGAGATCCTGCTGATCAATACGCCCCGGGACTATTATGTGGAACTGGTCAGTGAGCCCTATGCCGGCCAGATGGACAAGCTGACTCATGCCGGCGGCCTGGGTATCGAGGAATCCATGAAGGTGCTTTCCAATTTGTACGACGTAGAGGCTACCTACTATGCCCGGGTGAACTTCACCGGTCTGGTGGATATTGTGGACGCTCTGGGCGGCATCGATGTGTATTCGGACTATGACTTTACCGCCTATGGCATGCGGGATCATCTGGGCGGCGATGATTATGCGTATCACTACACTGAGGGGCTGAACCATCTGGACGGGTGGGCCGCCCTGGCTTTTGCCAGAGAGCGTCACGCCTTTGAGGACGGAGATAACCAGCGCGGCAAGAATCAGATGGCCGTAATCGAAGGTATTGTCAACAAGGCCATTTCCCCCCAGATCCTCTCCAGCTATGCCGATGTTCTGAAGGCTGTGGAAGGCTGCTTCGTCACCAATATGCCTTATGAGGACATCAGCGCACTGGTGAAAATGCAGCTGCGTGACATGTCCGGCTGGAATATTACCACGTATTCTGTTACCGGCTATAACGATGCTCAACCCTGTGCCACCGTGGGTGACGGCGTTTCCTACTACGTCATGTCCCCGGACGAGGAATCTGTGGAAACCGCCAAGGCCATGATCCAGCAGATGATCAATGGCAGTTCTTCCTCCAACAACACCTCCAATGATGCTGATAATAGCACCTCTGACAATAATACCCAGGAGTAATCTGGATTCCCAGGAGGACGGCTTACAAGCCGTCCTCCTGATTTTTTAGTTTGACAGCCGTAAAATTCTATGATATTCTAAATTTGTCATCATACTGGATGAAAAGGAACTCTGACAGGGTTCCTTTGTTTTATGTCCTGGAACGCCGCAAAGCGTTCCAGGCATCTATTTTGTCAGAAAGGAGTTCCTGTCCATGCATCAATCAGGCACCGCAAAGTCTCTTGCCAAGCGCTATTTGATATTCATTCTCGGTCTCTTCGTAAATTCCCTGGGGGTCAGTCTCATCACAAAAGCCAGCCTGGGCACATCACCCATTTCCTCTATTCCCTATGTGCTGAGTCTTAATTTTTCCCTTTCTCTGGGTATGTTTACGGTACTGTTCAGTCTGCTGCTGATCCTGCTGCAGCTGATGATCCTGGGCAGAAATTTTCAATTGGAGCATCTGCTGCAGATCCCGGCATCCTTCGCTTTTGGTTACTTTATCGATGCATGTATGGCACTGCTGACTTTCCTTCAACCCGCCGGGTATCACCTGCAGCTGCTTAGCCTGGCAGCAGGCTGCCTTGTCCTGGGAATTGGCGTATACATGAAGGTCCTGGC